>NZ_JBTGGE020000006.1:0-61318 GCF_054331515.2 Streptococcus sp. 10F2
TTTTTACGTTCTAAGTGACCGAGTTCTCGCTCTTGCTTTTCCCAACTGTATAAAGTATTGATGCTAATATTAAATAAAGCTGCTGTTTCTTTACGTGTATGTCCCTCTTTAACATATTCAAGGACACGTTTTCTAAAATCAATTCCGTATGCCATAAAAAATAGTATATCATATACAGTTTATAATCTAAAAGAGTATAAAAATTAAGGGCTCTTACCAAGCAAAGGCAGTGGTTGGTGCTAGTAAAGCGTTTAGGTAGTCGTTTGTTGGACAGAGGGTGACGGAGATACCCGCCATATCCAAGCTGCTCATGAAGCGCCCACTTTTGATGAGGGATGGATGGATTCCCTGGATATCTAGTAGTTGGAGTAGGTCATGGGTAAAGACTCCCATTTCTAATTCACTGGTAGTTCCCAGATTATTGATGAGAAGAATATAGGAATCTCCAGTTTTCCAATGAAAATGTAGTCGAAGCTTGTTGAGAATTTCGTTGGCTAGTTGCTCTGAACTTTCAAAAGCTTCTAGTCGGTAGCCTTCTTCTCCATGGATACCAATTCCATAGGAGATATGGTTTTTTGGTATGGTAAAAGTATTTCGTGTCTTTTCAAAGAGTGTACTTGTTTTGGAGGCAAAGCCAATGGTAGCTATTTGGCTGGATAGAGTTAATCCTAAACTTTCCAACTCTTGTAAGTTTGCTCCAGCTTGTGCGGCCTGTCCCAAGATTTTATGAAGAAGAATGGTTCCGGCGAGTCCCCTACCTCTGATATGGTACTTTTGTTTATTTTCAATTGAGATGTCATCGTGGGAGAGGATGTAGGATATTTGGTGGCCTGCTTGTCGAGCTTCTTGGATGGCACTCCTGAATTCAAGAAGGTCAGCAGGGAAATTTTTAATAATCAGAAAAATTCCCTGACCTTGGTCTAGAAACCGGATAGCTTCGAGGATTTCTGCTTTTTTGGGGGGAGTGAAGAGTTGTCCGTAAAGAGCTCCCGTCAGCATTCCTTCTCCCACATATCCCATATGGGCGGGTTCATGACCGGAACCGCCACCGGATAGAATGGGGATGAGTTTAGGGTCTCTCGCCTTCAGATAAATGAGAGGTAGCTTGGGATGCTTGGCTAAGTGTGGGTGTAAGGCAAGAGTTGTCTCGATATAGGCTGGAATAGCCTGATCTGTTTGATTTTGTATAGAGGTCATAATCATCTCCTATTTCAGTCCAGTGATTTCTGCTAAGATGTAGTCTGGATGGGGTTTGGGAATTTGGCCTTGGACCACTTGTTTGATGGTTTCTGCCAAGGCTAATGCTTGATAGTTTTTGTGAAAGCTGAGAAAGGTTTGGTCTGTAACGATACTAGGATGAGTAGGGTATTCTTTGAGGATTTTTTCGACAATGAGTTGGCAATAGTCTATGAAGTAGGTATAGAAATTATTTTGACCTTGAATCTCAAAAGCTTTTTGGTAAAAGGTTTCTTCCTCTTCGAGATAGCGGAACAATTCTTGGACGAGACGTTTTCCAGAAATGAAATCTAAATTGTCTGTGATTTGTTCTTTCAAGTCATTTTGGAAAATCCAATCTAGGAGTTGATGCTTATCTAGAAAGTGATTATAAAAGGTTTGCCGACGAATGCCTGCCTGATCCATGATGATGACAATGGATATTTTCTCGAAATCGTTTTCTGCTAGTAAATTTTTAAATGCTTTTGCGATACGTTTTTTTGTAATCAGGGATGATGCCATAGGATACCTCGCTTCTTCCTATTATTATTCTAGCAAATCTCCTTTTCGAACAGGGACAATTTTAGTATTTTGTCCCTTATCTTTTTTGCATTTTAAAATTATAATAAATGAAGAAAGTAAAGGAGGCTGATAGCTGATGAAAAAAATTATCAATGATCCACGGGCAGTAGTAGAAGAGATGATTCAAGGCTTGGTAGCAATCCATCCAGAGATTTTACATCGACATGAGGATTTTCAAGTTTTAGTGAGAAACTCGGAAAAATCAGGATGTGCTGGTCTAATTTCGGGAGGCGGATCTGGTCATGAGCCTTCGCATGCTGGTTTTGTTGGTCAAGGAATGTTATCAGCTGCGGTTTGTGGTGCTGTCTTTACATCGCCAACTCCAGACCAAATTTTAGAAGCTATCAAAGCTGCTGATGAAGGAGCTGGGGTTTTTATGGTTATTAAAAACTATTCTGGGGATATTATGAATTTCGAAATAGCTCAGGAGTTAGCAGAGCTGGAAGGAATTCAGGTTGCCAGTGTGGTAGTGGATGATGATATCGCTGTCGAAAATAGTTTGTATACGCAAGGGCGCAGGGGTGTAGCAGGGACAATTTTGGTTCACAAGATTTTGGGCCATGCAGCTCGTCAAGGCCAGAGTTTGACAGCTATTAAAGAGTTAGCGGATCGTATTGTTCCTCAGATCAAAACCATTGGTCTAGCTTTATCGGGAGCAACTCTACCGGAAGTTGGCAAGCCAGGATTTGTATTAGAGGATGATGAGTTTGAATACGGGGTCGGGATTCATGGAGAACCTGGTTATCGTAAGGAGCAGTTGAAACCATCAGCGAATCTGGCTCAAGAATTGGTTGATAAGTTGTTGGAAGACTTCCAAGCAGAAGTAGGTCAAGAATTTGCCTTGTTGATTAATGGTTTAGGGTCCACTCCTTTAATGGAGCAGTATATTTTTGCTCAGGATGTTATGAAACTTTTGGAAGCTAAAGGAGTCCGTGTATCCTTCCGTAAACTAGGAAATTATATGACTTCCTTGGACATGGCGGGTCTATCGTTGACCCTTATGCGTATAGAGCAGGAAGAAGAACTAGAGGCTTTAATGAGTCCAGTAGAAACGATTGCTTGGTAAGGAGGAGACTATGCAGACGGCAGATGCAAAAAAATGGATGCTTTTGTTTAATGAAAAAATACAAGACAAACAAGCCTTACTCAGTGATCTAGATACCCCTATTGGGGACGGTGATCACGGAGGAAATATGTCTAGAGGTATGCAGTCAGTAGTTGATGAATTGGAAACCCAGGACTTTGAATCAGCGGGTGCTCTCTTTAAGATGGTTGCAATGCAATTGTTGTCAAAAGTTGGAGGAGCTTCAGGACCTCTTTATGGATCTGCCTTTCTAGGATTAAGTCAGAAAATTGATAGTGATGACCTCGGAGGAGCGTTAGAAGCTGCTTTGGCTAATATCCAAAAAAGAGGCCAAGCTCAGCTAGGGGATAAGACCATGCTTGATGTTTGGATTCCAGTCTTAACAGACCTACAAGAGAATACCTTAACAGTTCAAAAAATCACAGACTATGTAGCAGCAACTAAAGATTTACAGGCTAAAAAAGGACGAGCTTCTTATGTTGGGGAGAGATCTGTGGGCCATGTGGATCCAGGTTCCTATTCATCAGGTTTGTTATTTGAAGCGATGCTTGAGGCGGAGGTGGTTTAATGGCCAACTTAGGAATTCTACTGGTTTCACATTCAAGTAAACTTGCGAATGGTTTGGCTGAACTGATTTCTCAAGTCACTTCGGACATCCCCTTCACCTATGTTGGCGGGACTCTTGATGGAGAAATTGGAACCAGCTTTGAAACTGTTTTCGAAGCAATTGAGCAAAATCCAGCCCAAAGACTCTTAGCATTCTATGACTTGGGGTCTGCTCGGATGAACTTAGAACTTGCGGCAGAAATGACCAGCAAAGATGTGCAGATTCAGTCAGTGCCAGTTGTTGAAGGGACTTACACAGCGGCTGCTCTTTTACAAGTAGGTGCCAGCGAGGAAGAAATCCTAGAACAATTAGAGGATTTGAATATTCGAAAATAATTTAAAAGAAGCTAGGTACAACCTTCATGATGATGTTCGGCCTAGCTTCTGTTTTTTTTATGATGCTCTGGTTTATTCTAGTGTCTGCTGTCTATTTGGCTTTTAAGTTTAAGATAATTATTTATTTGACAACGGGTTAAAACCTCATCTCAACCCTACTTTTATATTAGGAAATGAAATCAAAGAAAAAGTGAGAAGGAAATTTGCTTCTTAGGTATTGAACCTAATCCCTGTCTATTTAAAAAAGCGTATAATGAGATTTGAGAGGAGGTCTGTCTATGAAATTTTTAGTAGCCATTGATTCCTTTAAAGGATCTGCAACGTCGAATCAGTTGAACCAAGCTGCCAAGGCTGGGATTTTAGAAATATTACCAGATGCAGAAGTGATGACAATTCCCATCGCGGATGGGGGAGAGGGAACCTTGGATGCTCTGGCTCAGAGGTTAGATGGCTTTTGGGTGGATGTTGAGACGGTCGATTTATTGGAACGACCGATTGTGGCTTCTTACTTCATTAGTGGTCAAACAGCGTATGTGGAGTCGGCGCGTGTTATTGGAATTGATAAAATAACGCCATCATCAGAAACGGTGGAACGTGCGACAAGTGTGGGGCTATCCGTTCTATTGCGGGATGCTTTGTCACGGGGGTGTCAGGAGTTAGTCTTGACTCTTGGTGGGAGTGGCAGTTCGGACGGAGGCCGTGGTTTACTGAATGCGTTGACGGATGAGGAGCGTAGTCATCTCAGCCAGATTCGCTTACGGGGGTTAACGGATGTCTCTAATCCCTATGCTGGCTCTCAAGGGTATGCGGTGGTCTTTGGTCCTCAAAAAGGTGCCAGTCCGGAGCAAGTAAGAGCTATGGATTTAGTGGCTCAAGCTTTTGTCAAACAGATGAAACAGGAAACGGGAATAGATCTTCAGAAGATTCCAGGAACAGGAGCAGCAGGTGGTCTTGGAGGTGCTTTGGTACTCCTAGGTGGAGAATTGGAGGCTGGTTACCCTTTTATTGCTGAAAAATTAGGCTTAGCTCAAGCGATTCAGGGAGCGGATTTGATTTTCACAGGAGAAGGCCGTTTGGATCAACAGACTTTGAACGGGAAGGTTCCGATCGGAATCGCACAAATGGCAAAAAAAGCTGGTGTCCCTGTTATCGCTTTAGGTGGAAGTGTAGAAGAAGTTCAAGGATTTGAGGAGGCTTTCCTTGCAACCTTTTCTATTCAAAAAGAAGTTGTTTCTCTACAGCAGGCTATGGAAACTGAACGCACCCTAGTAAATCTTCAATCCCTTGTTAAAAATATCATCGCTGCTCGCTATCTCTTTTAAAAAAGGCAGAAGCTAACAAATCCTGTTGGCTTTTTGTCGTTAATCCTGACTTAGTTGTTTGGGCTAAGGTGGCACCTTCTTCCGAAAACATTTTTGAAAGGGAGCTAGAATTCTTGAAGTAATGAAAGTTGGAGTGAAAGCTATTTAATGACTATTTCATCACAGTGATCGGGAATTTTAATTAATGAAAATGAATCCGTTTTCAAAATTTATTGACAAATATTATTTAATATAGTATAGTTTGATATAGAAAGCACAATGGCGTGCAGTAATTGAATGAGCAACGAAGCTACAAGAAACAGTATTTCTTGTGGCTTATTTTTTTAGGAGGGGATATGAAACAGGTTATGATAGCTGCTCCATCTAGTGGAGTTGGAAAAACGACTGTGACCCTTGGCTTACTTCAGGCTTTAAAGAATCAGGGCTACAGGGTACAACCTTATAAAGTGGGACCAGATTATATTGATAGCGCTTACCATAGTCGGATTTGTCAGAGAGTTTCTCGGAATTTAGATCAGTTTATGATTGATGATCCGACACGCCTGTCGTACCTCTATCAGAAACAATTAGATGGAGTTGACGTAGCTTTGGTTGAGGGAGTAATGGGGCTGTTTGATGGCTTGGGAACTGATAAAGATTTTGCCTCCTCGGCCAGTATTGCCAAAATCCTGAAATTACCAGTTGTATTGGTCATTGATGGGAAGGCTACCTCTACTTCAGCGGCAGCCCTTGTTCACGGTTTTTCTACGTTTGATTCTGATCTCGACTTGGTTGGTGTTATTGTGAATCGAGTTGGCTCTCAGATGCATTTTGAGTTGATAAAAGGCGCGATTGAACGTTATACGGAGATACCTGTTTTAGGGTATTTGACTAAAAATCAGGAGCTAGTCTTGCCATCTAGGCATTTGGGTCTAATTCCTGATTTGGAATTGGATGCCATCGATCAACAGTTAGCTTATTTTGGTCAAGAGATTGAAAAGACTGTAGATCTGAATCGCCTGCTTGATGTGATAGAGCGTCCATTGACGAAGGCGAGTTTTTCTCTTCCGTCAACTGAGAAGAGTGCTCTACGTATTGGTTATGCATTAGATTCAGCTTTTCATTTTTATTATGAGGATAATCTGGAATTGTTGAGGGAGAAGGGAGTTACCTTAATTCCATTTAGTCCCCTAGCAGACAAAGAGTTACCGCCTGCTGATGCTTATTATTTTGGCGGTGGTTTTCCAGAAATATTTGCAGAAGAGTTAGAAGCCAATCACTCTTTTCGTAAATCTGTTTTCCGGGCACATGTTCAAGGAATTCCGATTTATGGAGAATGTGGGGGCTTAATGTACCTTGGTAAGGATTTGGAGAAAGATGGTCGGAAGTTTGAGATGGTCGGTATCTTCGATGGAAGCAGTAGGATGACTCAAAGACTTCAGCGTTTTGGGTATTGTCAGGCTAAAACCCTAGAGAGCAGTTTATTTGGTCCAGTAGGAACCTTATTAAAAGGGCATGAGTTTCATCATTCTACTTTTGAAACGAATGAGCCAACGATGCTGAATCTGGAAAAATATCGTGATGGTCAACAGGTTGCTGCTTGGTCAGGGGGCTATCAAAAAGGTCATACTTTTGCCTCTTATCTCCACCTTCATTTTTATCAACAACCAGAAATGGTGGATTCATGGTTAGATTGGATTGGTGAGGTTCATGCTTCAAACTGATTGGCTCATTTTGGGAGCCCTTATTCTAGATTGGCTACTTGGGGATCCTTATGATTGGCCTCATCCAGTAAAATGTATGGGGAATTATATCACATGGTTTAACAGTTTGCGGCATCGGATTCCAGTATCCGGGTACATATTTGGATTTTTCCTATGGATTAGTACCGTTGGTTTGAGTGTCTTTTTGACATGGTTGATTTTAGAAATTGCTAAATCTTTATCCGTCTATGTCTTTTCAATAGTGTGGATGTACTTAGCCTATACTTGTTTGGCAACTAAAAGTCTTGCATTAGAAGCTCAAAAAGTATACAGCACGTTATTGGAAGGAACGCTGCAAGAGGCTCGTCAACAGGTTGGAATGATTGTGGGGCGGGATACATCTGAATTAACTTCTGATGAAATCGTGAAAGCGACTGTTGAAACAGTTGCAGAAAACACAAGTGACGGTGTTATTGGTCCCTTATTTTTTCTAATTCTAGGAGGTCCCATTTGGGCAATTGGATACAAGGCTGTGAATACCTTGGATTCGATGGTGGGATATAAGACCGAAAAATATCGGGAAATCGGTTTTGTATCTGCTAAAATGGATGATTTGTTAAATTTGATTCCGGCACGTTTAACCTGGATATGTATGCTACTAGGAACCTGTCTTACAAATCTTGATTGGCAATCTGCTTGGAAAATTGGTTGGCGGGATCGTTATCAGCATGCGAGTCCAAATAGTGCCTTTTCGGAAGCTGTTGTGGCGGGGGCCTTGGGAATTAAATTAGGAGGACCGCATATTTATCATGGTCAATGGGTTGAAAAGCCCAGTATTGGTGAGGATAGGCGTCCTGCTCGAGCGAAGGATATCCTTGCCTCCGTTTACTTACTTTATCTAACAGTATGTATATTTTTTATATTCTATTTGCTCCTTCGTTTTTTCTTTGATTTTTAGGAGGTTCTATGACTTATATTAAGAATCCATCGTCTATCGAAGCAAAGAGTTTTCGATTAATTCAAGAACAGATTGACCGTGACTATCCGGGTTATCAGTTTCACAATGAGATGGAGGAGTCCATTATTAAGCGGGCTATCCATACTTCTGGAGATTTCGACTATCTTTTTAATTTGGAATTCTCTTCGGATATCTTGGAGAAGTTGATGTTTATTTTTCAAAATAAAGGAAAAATCATAACGGATTCTCCCTTATCTCTAAATGGGATAAACAAAAGGGTTTTAGATCAGTTAGAGGTATCCTATGAAAATCTATTGGAGCATGAGGTTATTGGTCGAGAACTACGGAGTGATGAGGAGGAACGGTTAGTTACAAAGATTCTGTCGATCTCAGATGAGAGACCGACTCTCTTGGCTTTGGGCACAGCGTCAGGAGTTCTAGAAGTACTATTACCTCATTTAGAGAAGAAGAAAACGTCTATTGAGGCTATATTGGCTTTAACGACAGGCTACTCCAGAGCACGGATGGATAAGGAATTGTTAACTGAGAGCACCTTTCCTTGGTTAAGGAGTCGTGGGGCTAAGGGAGGCTCTACAATTGTGGTTTCAACCATTAACGCGGTGCTCTATCAACTACAGCTGGTCGAGACGCAAGATTATAAACGTTATGCGACACCGGATAAAGAATTTTCTGTGGATACAGAGGCATCTGGAGACTATAAATATCAGCAATTAAATATTGGTGCAATTGATACGGGTGCGTTGACCAAGGCAATGGATCCTAGTCATGCAGCTATTGTTTCCAGAGTTATTAGTACTTCTGCGGATCAAGATTACGCGAATAATTTGGTGTTTAGCAAACAAGTTCTTGAAGCGATTCAATCTGTTATACGTCAGGGAGGCTATCTCTTTTCGGATACAACTATGGTATTGGCTGGACTAGACACAGAAGCTTTGGATAGCTGGGGAGTACGTTATGAGTGCTTGGTCAACCGACCGGAAATATTCGAAGAGGCCAAGCAAAAAAAGATTACTCGTTCAATGGCCGCAGTAGAGCACGCAGCTAAGATTGAAGGGCCTAAAATTTTTGTTTTTGGCAATGCTCCAACCTCAATATTTAAAGTGTTAGATATGGTTGAAGAAGGTCGCCTACATCCAGAAGCTGTTATTGGAGTCCCTGTTGGGTTTGTTGGAGCAGCTGAATCAAAACAGCAACTTCATGAAAGCGAGATACCATCCATTGCCGCATTAGGAGCTAAGGGAGGAAGTGGAATCGCAGCATCCATTGTCAATGCTATTCTGGAGCAAATGAAGTTGGAATAGGTGAAACTGATGGAAGATTATGTTTATGCCAATGGGAAGAAACTGAGAAAAGGTTATACCACAGGTACCTGTGCTACAGCGGCAAGTCTTGCTGCTACTCATATGATTCTACAACAAGAGTTGCTGGAAAAAGTGGAGGTAAAAACGGCTTCTGGTGTAGATTTGGTTCTACATGTGGAAGATGCCCAATTTTCTGATAAGTGGGCTCGGGCTGCTATTCGCAAAGATGGTGGAGATGATGCAGACGCTACTCATGGATTGCTGATATACTCTGAAGTCACGCTTAGAGAGGATTGTAACCTGATACAGATTGAAGGGGGAACAGGGGTTGGTCGTGTAACCAAGCCTGGATTAGCTCTGGAAATAGGAATGGCTGCGATCAATAAGACTCCTCGTCAGCAGATAGAAAAACAAGTTCGTGAAATTTTAGGGGCAGATTTAGGGGCAGATATTCTGATTTCAGTCCCTAAAGGAGAAGAAACTGCAAGGTTAACCTATAATTCACGACTAGGTATTGAAGGTGGTATATCAATACTTGGGACGACGGGGATTGTGAATCCGATGTCGGAGGATAGTTGGAAAGCAGCTATTACCGTCGAATTAACCATGCTTTTTAAAAATGGCTCAACTTCGGTGATTTTAGTTCCGGGAAATTATGGTGAAGATTTTGCTTGTACTATTTTAGGATTTTCCAAGCACAAAATAGTAAATATGAGTAATTTTATTGGACATGTTTTAAAAGAGGCCCAGCGGATTGGATTTGAGAGAATTCTGATGATTGGTCATATTGGTAAATTTGTCAAGGTTGCCTCAGGGACTTTTTCTACTCATAGCAAGGATGCAGACGCTAGGATTGAGACACTGATTGCGAATGTAGCGTTACTAGGGGCTCCCCTAGAGCTGTTAAGAGAGATAGATAGCTGCCTGACGACAGATGCTGCCTGCCAATTGATTGAGCAATATGGATTCCAAGAAGTTTACCAAGTCTTGGTAGACAAGATTCAAGCAAAATCTATGCGTCTATTGAGGAATCGAAATCCGCAGGTCACGATAGATGTTATTTTGTTTGGCTCTGCGAATACCTATTTAGCATCTAGTCAGCCCATGGAGAAGTTAATTGAGGAATGGTTATGATACGAGTAGTAGGAATTGGTCCTGGTGATTTACATTATGGTCTATTAGGTCAAGAGGCATGGTTTCAAGAGGCAGATTTGATTTTAGGCAGTCAGCGGCACTTAGACACCCTTCCCCAAAATTTCCGACAGAAGGGACAGGTTGCTCCTAAGAAACTGGCAGATTTGAAAGCTTACCTCCATCAACAGCCAGAGGGGAGGCGGATTGTCTTTTTGGTTTCAGGGGATCCATTGGTTTATGGATTGGGAAAATGGTTGACAGAGAACTTTCCGGGGCAGGTCTTATTGGAACCTGGGATTAGTTCAATGCAGTATTTAGCTAGTCGACTCGCTTTACCGATGAACGATGCTTATTTGAGTAGCAGTCATGCTAAGCAGCCGAATTTTGATTTTCTTCTTTCACTTCCAAAAGTGTTTTTGGTAACGGATCAACAACTTGGTCCTTATCAGATTGCACAAGAAGTGGTGAAGAGAGGATTAAGAAAAACGGTGGTTATTGGTGAAAATTTAAGTTATCCGGATGAAAAAGTTAGTATTTATTCTGCAGAACAGGTGGAAGATCGACCTTATAAGATGAATGTGGTGGTGATTATAGATGAAGGATTCGCTTTTTTTACGAACAAAAGTACCGATGACTAAGGAGGAAGTTCGGGCTATTACCTTGGATAAACTAGAATTGCGGGGAGCCAAGCGATTCCTGGATGTTGGTTCTGGAACAGGTAGTGTGAGCATCCAAGCGGCTCTGGAATTTCCAGATTTAGAAGTGACGGCAATCGAAAAAAATCCTGCTGCCCTAGATATTAGTCAACAGAATTTTCAGCATTTTCAGTGTCGAAACATACAATTATTGGAGGGGTTAGCTCCGATTCCAGTAGAGGGGAATTTTGATGCGATTTTTGTTGGTGGTTCCGGGGGGAATCTTCAAGAAATAGTCAGCTGGTCTCAGGAACTTTTGCTGCCGGGAGGTCGCTTAGTCTTGAATTTTATTCTGCTTGAGAATGCTTTGGAAGCGATAGGATATCTAGAGCATCTAGATTTTGTAGAAGTGGACATGATTTCGGTTCAATCTAGTCGTTGGACAGGGTTGGGAAAGGGGCACTATTTTAAACCTCAGAACCCAACTCTGATTATATCTTGTAGAAAGAAGGAAGAAACGGAATGAGTAAGGTACATTTTGTAGGTGCAGGTCCAGGGGATGTTGAATTAATTACTCTGAAAGGTTATAAGCAACTAGCAGCAGCAGATATTGTGATTTATGCAGGCTCATTAATTAATAAGGAGCTTTTGTCCTACTGTAAGCCCGAGGCAGCTCTCTATGATAGTGCCACAATGCATTTGATGGAGATTGTGGATGTGATGGAGGAAGGAACGAAGAAAGGGCTAGATGTCGTTCGATTACAAACGGGGGATTTCTCCATTTATGGTTCGATTCGAGAACAAACGGAGGAAATGAAAAAGAGAGGGATTGCCTTTGATTGCACACCTGGAGTCTCTTCTTTCTTGGGTGCCGCCTCTAGTATTGGTACGGAATACACGGTTCCGGAGGTTTCTCAGAGCCTCATTATTACGCGAATGGCAGGGCGGACCCCTGTTCCAGAACGGGAATCCTTGAGGCGGTTTGCTGAACATCGAACGTCAATGGCGATTTTCTTATCTGTTCAAGGGATTGAAGAAGTTGTGAAGGAGTTGTTAGTAGGAGGATATCCCTCTTCAACCCCTGTAGCGGTCATTTATAAAGCAACTTGGCCAGAAGAAAAGCAAGTGTTTGGAACTCTTGAAACCATTGCTCAGGCGGTGCAAGAGGCTGGAATCCGGAAAACTGCTTTAATTTTAGTGGGTGACTTTTTGGGAGAAGAGTTTTATTATTCAAAGCTCTACCATTCTCATTTTAGTCATGAATATAGAGAGGGAATCGAATGATCCCATTAAGAGGGAAGAAGTATGCCCTGGTTGCGATTACAGAGGCCGGTTGTCAATTGGCAGAGACACTAGAGTCTGCTATTGAGTTTGGATACGGAGCAGTTTATACGAGTCCTCGCTTGGCTACGGCTCATCGTAAAAACCTTTCAGAGAAAATTACAGCTGATATCGCAGTTCTCTTTCAAGAAGTTGATTACTTAATTTGTATTATGGCAACCGGAATTGTCATTCGTTCTTTGGCAGAGGTTATTCGAGACAAGGCTGCGGATCCAGCAGTTTTAGTGTTGGATGAGAAGGGGAGACATGTGATTAGTCTACTCAGTGGCCATCTAGGAGGAGCGAATCAACTTTGTCTTCAAGTGGCACAAGAGCTGGGAGCCTGTCCGGTTATCACAACAGCAACGGATACTCAAGGGGTACAAGCCTTAGATAGCTTAGCCCAATCTGTCAATGGTTGGCGTGATGATTTAAGACCTTTGGTGAAGGAGTTTAATGCTGCTCTTGCAGCTGGTCAACCAGTTTATCTTTATCAGGAAGAAGAATGGTTGGACGATTTGCGCGGTTTGACCTTGATTGAGGAAGGACAACTGGAAGAACATCTGCAGGCTGGTGATTTTGTAATTTATCTGGGCCAGGAGCGTGAGCTTAAGTCAGCTCCCCATTTAGCACAGATTCAGCCTAAACCCTATCTGTTGGGAGTAGGAGCTCGTAAGGGTCTTGCCTATGAAGATTTTGAGGAAGGTTTCTTGCTTTTTTGTCAAAAACAAAATATAAAAAAAGGTCAAATTGCTTTGTTAGCGAGTATTGATGTTAAAAAGAATGAAAGGGCTATCATTGAATTAGCTAAGGATATGGGGATTCCTTTTGTAACCTATAGCAAAGATGAGCTGTTAGAGGTGGCTGATAAGTATCCTCAATCTGAATTTGTAAAAAAACAAGTAGGAGTTGGAAGTGTAGCGTTGGCAGCTGCGGATTTGGCGAGTCAGGGTCAAGTATTGTCGGAGCGATTTTCTTGGAAAGGGGCAACTTTTGCCCTTGCGAAGTCATTTTAGAAAAGGGGAATAAGATGTTATATATTATTGGATTGGGACCAGGGAAAAAGGAATTGTTCTCCTTAGAAGCTTTGGAAGCGATTGAAGCTTGTGATATTATTGTTGGTTATTCAACCTACATGCGTCTCATTAAGGATTTGGTTAAGGATAAAGAACATGTGGCAACCGGGATGCGGCAAGAGATTGATCGCTGTAAGAAGGCGATTGAGTTGGCGGAGGAGACTGGTAAAAATGTAGGTGTTGTATCCAGTGGGGATGCAGGAGTCTACGGCATGGCAGGTTTAATTCTAGAGTTATTGGATGAATCGAGTGATTTAGAAGTTAAGGTCATTCCAGGAATTACAGCTAGTCTCGGTGCAGCAGCTAGTCTTGGTGCTCCTCTTATGAATGATTTTTGTCATATTAGTTTGAGTGATCTCATGACACCTTGGGAAATGATTGAAAAACGTCTTCATGCTGCTGGGATGGGCGATTTTGTCGTTTGTCTTTATAATCCTCGTAGCAAGGGAAGACCGAATCATTTAGCAAGAGCTTTGGATATTTTAGGACAGTATAAATCTCAAGATACGATTGTTGGAATCGGAAAAGACATTGGACGCTCCAAAGAGAAATTGATTCTGACAACGATTGGTGAATTAGATGAGAATCAAGTGGATATGACAACAATTGTCCTAATTGGTAATAAAGAAACGTATGTTAAACAAGGTCGTATGATTACTCCTCGAGGTTATAAATTATGAAAATTCTCTTATTAGGAGGAACCTCGGATAGTTTAAGGGTACTGGACTATCTAGGGGAAAGAGGGCATTCAGTTACTACGTCAGTAGTGACAGACTATGGTAGGATTTTAGCGGAGAAACATGGACAACCAGTGATTCAGGGCCGATTGACTGCCACCCAAATGGTTGAGTATATGAGGGAGCAGTCTGTGGAACTCTTGCTGGATGTCACTCATCCATTTGCAGACTTAGTTTCAAAAGAAGCTATGAAGGCTGCGAAGCAAGC
This sequence comes from Streptococcus sp. 10F2, assembly GCF_054331515.2. Lineage (NCBI taxonomy): Bacteria > Bacillati > Bacillota > Bacilli > Lactobacillales > Streptococcaceae > Streptococcus > Streptococcus sp. 10F2. Next base: position 14,218 of record NZ_JBTGGE020000006.1, read on the forward strand.
AAAGCTTCCCTATCTTCGTTTTGAGAGACCAGCGACTGAGGATTTAAGTGGATCCATTCTTGTTCGTTCTTATCAAGAGGCTATTGATTGGATAAAAGAGCAAGGGCATCAAGTGGTTTATTTAGGGACAGGCAGTAAGACGTTGGGCCTCTTTGTAGAGGGAGTTCCTAGCTGTCGCTTTATTGCTAGGGTTTTACCTACTAGTCAAGTATTAGCTCATTGTGAATCCTTGGGTCTAGTGGCGGATCAGATTGATGCCTTAAAATCTCCGCTTAGTATAGAGCTTCAACGAGCCTTGTTAGAACGCTCTCAGGCAACGGTTTTTGTGACTAAGGAAAGTGGTCAGGTAGGAGGAATCCGTGAAAAAATAGATTTATGTGCAGAATTAGGAATGGAATGTTTGATTATCGGACGTCCTGAGTTAAGCTATCCTCGAATGGTTTCAACCTTAGAGGAATTAGAGGTCTATTTGGAAGAGAGGAGTTAGTATGAGTGGCTTTGTAAGTTTATTAGGAGCTGGTCCCGGAGATGAGGAACTTATCAGTGTCAAGGGAAAAAGACGCCTAGCAGAGGCAGAGGTTTTGGTTTATGATCGCTTAGTCAATCCTATTTTTCAAACATATGTACCAGAAGATTGCCAATTGATTGATGTTGGAAAAGTGGTTGGCAAGCCCTGTATTAAACAGGAAGAGATCATCGCTATTTTGATTGAAAAAGCCCAGCAAGGTTTGAGAGTTGTTCGTTTAAAAAGTGGAGATCCCTATATTTTTGGTCGTGGGGGTGAGGAAGCTTTGGCTTTACAGGAAGCAGGTATTTCTTTTGAGGTTGTTCCGGGGATTAGTTCCGCTACAGCAGCTCTTGCTTACGCTGGAATCCCTGTGACCCACCGGAATTTAGCAAGAAGTTTTCATGTTTTTACTGCTCATTTGGAGGATCCAAACCAAGATTTAGATTGGTCTGCTATCGCACAGCTAGAGGGAAGTTTGGTGTTCTTAATGGGGATGAAACATTTGGAAAAAATTCAACTAGGCCTTCTAGAAGCTGGTTATGATCCTAATAGCTCAGCGGCGATTGTTGAGTGGGGAACTTATCCTAAGCAACGAACCTTAACAAGTACATTAGAAAATCTTCTACATGAAGCTAGAGCAGCCCAATTTCAAGCACCGTGTATTATTGTCATTGGGGCTGTTGTTGACTTTAGGGAATCACTGAACTTTTTCGAATCTGGTCCATTATTTGGGAAAAAGATTTTAATTCAGGAATCGGAAAAAGGGAGATTACCACAGCTGCTTAAGGATGCAGGTGCAAACGTAGTTACCTTTCCTGCCAGAAATCAAGCTCAGGCATGTCCAGTTGACTTACCAGATTTTGCACAACTAACAGGCTTATTAGTGGCAGATTTAGCAAGCTGGTCATTTTTCCTCCAAGCGTTACAGGAGCAGTCCGTGGATATCCGGCAGTTAGGTCAGTTGAAGATAGCAGCTGTAGGGAACCACACTGCTCAGTCTATTGAAAAAACAGGGGTTATATTGGATGCCCAGGCAGCACATCTTGATGATGAAGGTTTTCAACGTGAATTGGAAGAAATGGGAAGTGATTGGTTAGTTTTAACCTCAGATAGCAAGCTAGCTTGGGTAGAGCAAGAGTACTCTTATCCGGTGATGATCACGCATCAATTGTCGAGAGGCAGTGAGGTGGATACCAGTCAATGGGATGATGTTGATGCGGTGTGTCTTCCAAATGTTTTAGCTGTTACAAACTTTCTTGAGATCAGCCAGGAAGGTGCTATTGATTGGGGAATTACGCCAATTCTTGTTATGGGAACAGCTGGGTATAACTATCTAGAGACAGCGGAACGGATGATTGTCCATCAGACTAGAGAGAATACCTTAGCTTCTCTTATTGAACTTTGCCAGGAGGTTTTAGAATGAAATCAGCCATTATAGCGGTAAGCTTTGGAACCAGTTATCCTGAGACGAGGGAGAAGACGATTGGTGCGTGTGAGGCTCGAATCGAAGAAGCCTTTCCTGACTATAATGTGTTTAGGGCTTTTACTTCTCAAAAAGTGATTCAGATTGTAGCCAAACAAGAGGGAATTCAGATTCCGAATGTTCAGGAAATTTTATCAGAATTAGCTCATAAAGGTGTTGAGGAGGTCTATCTACAGCCTCTCCATCTGATTGCTGGAGCAGAGTATGAAAAAATGCTAGAGCAAGCTCGGAAATTTGATACCGTCTTTAAAAAATTGGAGATTGGACGTCCACTTTTAGATTCTGAAGAGGATTTTCAAACAGTTGCAGAAATTTTGCTTCATGTGTATGGTCAGGATTCCCCTAAGCAGAGGAGTCTGTTGATGGGACATGGCAGTCAACATCCTCAACACAAATCATATGATCATCTTACGGACTATCTGCCAAAAGAAATGGTTCAAATAGCCTGTGTAGAAGGTAATGAAATAGATCCCCTTATGGCTCTCGAAGAGGAGTATCGAGCCGCAGGAGTTAAGCGGATTCTATTAGCTCCTTTGATGTTGGTGGCGGGTGATCATGCTAGTCATGATTTAGCTGGAGATGGGGAAGATTCTTGGGCAAGCTTTTTTAGAAATCATGGTTATGAAGTTGACATTCTATTACAGGGCTTGGGTCAAATTCCTGAGATTCAAGATCTTTATATTAGTCATGTTCAAGATTTGCTAGGAGGAGCCGTATGACTTGTTTTTATGGAATTGGAATTGGACCCGGTGATAGTGAACTCGTTACAGTAAAGGCGAGTCAATTACTAGGCCAGTTGGATATTCTCTATACGCCACAAGGAAAAAAAGGAGCTCAGAGTCTGGCCCTAAGTATTGCTCAGCCCTATTTGTCGGAAGAGGTAGAGATTAAGGTGAGACATTTTCCGATGACTCATTCTCTTGCTAAGAAGGAAAAAGAATGGATTCAAATTGCTCACGAAATTCAGGCTGATATTCTGGCAGGAAAAGAAGTTGGTTTTATTACTCTGGGAGATCCCATGGTTTATAGCACCTACAGTTATTTATTGAACTACCTAGCTCCAGAGGTTCCGACTAAAACGATACCTGGGATTACCTCTTTTACAAGTATGGCGGCAGAACTGGGACAACCTCTTGTACTAGATGAAGAATCGTTAGCTATTATTCCCGCGACAGCAGGTACAGAAAAAATTCGCCAAGCTCTTCAGATTCATGAAAATCTCGTTATCATGAAGGTAGCACCGAGATTGGAGGAGGTCCTTCTTCTTTTAAGGGAAGAAAATCTTCTCTCCAAAGCAAGTTTAGTGAGTCATGCTTCTCGCCCAGACCAAGTAATCATTTCGAATCTAGAGGACCTGGATCCCAATGCCTCTTTGAGTTATTTTACAAGTATGATTGTGAAAAAAACTCCGTTAAATTGAAAGTGGTGAAAACTATGAAAATGCTTCGTCTTTCTGTCCTTTTTGTATTGTTGTGTTGCTTCTGGATGAAGCCTGTTTCAGCTATGCATATTATGGAAGGCTATCTTCCACCAGCTATGGCAGCATTTTGGTTTGTATTGTTTATTCCTTTCTTTATTGCTGGCTTAGTGCAGATGAAACGTATGGTGGAAACAGAACAGCAAAGTAAGATATTTTTAGCCTTGGCAGGGGCATTTGTATTTATTCTTTCTGCTCTAAAAATTCCATCAGTAACAGGTTCAACTTCCCATCCGACCGGTGTAGGTTTGGGGACTTCCATGTTTGGTCCAAGTGTAATGAGTGTTTTAGGAGCTATTTGTCTCTTATTTCAAGCTCTTTTCTTAGCTCACGGTGGTTTGACTACATTAGGTGCAAATGCTTTTTCCATGGCAGTTGTAGGACCCTTTGTTGGTTATGCTTTTTATAAAATAGGACTCAAATTGAAATTACCAAAGACCTGGGCTATTTTCCTCTGTGCTTTTGTGGCGGATATGGCAACTTATTTGACGACATCACTCCAGTTGGCCTGGGCTTATCCAGATTCAATTAGTGGAATAATGGGCTCAGCCATTAAGTTTATGTCTGTATTTATGGTCACTCAGTTTCCGATTGCTGTGATTGAGGGATTATTGTCAGTTCTACTCTTCAATCTTCTAGCAGAAACGAAATCTATAAAGGGGGTATTTGAAGGATGAAAAAGCAAAATATGTTGCTAGTAGTCGCTTGCGTGGCTATTATTGGCTTATCTTTTTTATGGTCACCACAGGGAGCAGAGTATTCTGGAGCAGATAGTCAAGCTGAAACAGTCATTGAACAGGTGAATCCGGACTATCAGCCGTGGTTTCATTCAGTGTATGAGCCAGCAAGTGGAGAAATTGAAAGCCTGCTCTTTACACTTCAAGGTTCTATAGGTGCGGGAATTATTGCCTATTTCCTGGGCTATCAGAAGGGAAAACGGAGTGATGTTTCCCTTTGATCGTTACGCCTACCAGAATCGAATAGGCTTTCTAGATTCTCGTATTAAAGGTTTTATGTATTTGCTCTTATTGATAGCGGCATTTTCGAATAATAGAGGGATTCAACTTACTCTTTTGTTACTTTTACCTATTTTGACGTGTTATTTAGCGAAGCTTTCTTGGAAGACCTATCGTTTGTGGCTACTCTACCCCTTGCCTTTTATTCTGATGAGTTTTGTAACAATTCTCATCCAATATTCAAATAGTCCTTTGGATTTGACCGGCTCGATTCCTTTTTTGGGAGGCTTTCTTGGTTGGCAAGTTACTTCCTGGCCGATCATAGTTGCACTATTTCTCCGGATTTATACCAGCATTATGGCTAGCTACCTATTCATTGTATCTATTTCTTTTCATGATTTGATGAAGCTCCTAAGACAGCTTCGCCTCCCTCTTTTTTTAATAGAAATTATTGTTTTGATGCATCGTTTTATTTTTCTTTTACTAGAAGAATATATTTTGATGCGAGATACCCTAGATTTGAAATTTTCTTTTGGAAAATGGAATCAAAAAATTCAGATGACGGCCTTACTTTGGAAAACATTATTTATTCGGATGCTTGAAAAACAAGAACGGTTGCAGGAATTAATGGAATTACGTTTTGATAATCAGAGATAGAGGTTACGGATGGTGTTACAAGTAGAAGAGATGACAATCTGTTTTGATCAAAGTTTTGGAAATGTACTCCAAAATATTTCGATGGATTTTGGTCAAGCATCTATTACAGGTATCTTAGGGAGGAATGGTTCGGGTAAGTCAACTCTTATGAGAACTTTGATGGGCTTAAATCCATTGAAACAAGGGCGTATTCTTTATAATGGCAGAGAACTGGGGATAAGTAAAAAGGAATTGTATCGTTATCGCCAGGAGGTAGCCATGGTATTTCAAGATCCGGATCAGCAATTGTTTTCAACAATTGTTTGGGATGATGTAGCTTTGGCTTTAAGAAACTTGGGTGTTCCAGAGACAGAGTGTTCTTCTAGAGTGACGAAAGCCTTGGAAGCTATGGATATTCTGACTTTAAAGGATTATCCCATCGCCTATTTAAGTTATGGGCAAAAGAAGCGAGTTGCGATTGCTAGTATTTTGGCGTTACAGCCTCGCTACTTATTGTTAGATGAGCCTACTGCTGGTTTGGATCCAGAGGGACGGACTCAGATGTTAGCGTTGATTCAAAATTTAGCGCAAAAGGGCGTTAAGATTGTTTTGAGTAGTCATGATATGGATCTGATGTATGCTTGTTGTGATTATGCCTATGTTTTGGATCAAGGTCAGATCTGTTTAGCAGGGACCAAGGAAACCGTTTTTATGGCAAGAGAAAAATTGAGACAGGCAGGACTGGATTGTCCTTGGCTGGTTCGGCTTCATTTAGATTTAGGGCTTCCCCTATATCGCGATGAACAAGAATTTGAAAAAGAAAGTAGGAAAATTCAATGGCCCGATCACTCATGATTCAAGGAACCGCTTCTGATTCTGGGAAAAGTATTTTAGTTGCTGGTTTAGCCCGTCTATTAAACCAAGATGGCCTAAGGGTTGTTCCGTTCAAGTCACAAAATATGGCTTTAAATTCCTACATTACTTCAGTAGGTGATGAGATGGGGAGAGCTCAAGTTGTCCAAGCAGAGGCTGCAGGTCTTGAACCAGATGTTCGTATGAATCCGGTTTTATTAAAACCAAGCTCTGACCATCAATCCCAAGTCATATTTATGGGGAAGGTATTGGCCAATATGGATGCCCGAACCTATCATGACTATAAACTAGAATTACTTCCCAAAATAAAAGAAGTCTATAGTCAGTTGGAAGAAGAATTTGATGTCGTTTTAATTGAAGGTGCAGGAAGCCCAGCTGAAATAAATCTCAACCAACGAGATATTGTAAATATGGGAATGGCTAAGTTAGCTGATGCTCCGGTGCTACTGGTTGCAGATATTGATAAAGGGGGTGTTTTTGCTGCTATTTATGGCACATTGGCTCTTTTGTCAGATGAGGAAAGAGAGAGGGTTAAAGGTGTTATTATCAATAAATTCCGAGGAGACCTTGCTCTCTTACAGCCAGGTATCGAGCAAATTGAAGCCCTAACTCAAGTTCCAGTTGTGGGTGTTATTCCCTATCTAGATATGACTATCGATAGTGAGGATAGTCTCGCGCTTTTAGGTAAAAATCGGAAACGAGATGATTCCAAAGATTTAGACATAGCTGTGCTTGCCTTAAAACGAATGTCCAATTTTACGGATTTTCAAATTCTAGAACAAGAGCCGGATGTGTCTCTTCGTTATGTGATGCCAGGAGATGAGATTGGGACACCAGATCTTCTGATTTTACCGGGGAGTAAGAATACCTTGGAGGATATGCTCCTTTTAGAAAAAACAGGACGAGCAGAGGAAATTATACAAGCTTACGCCAACGGTTCTTCTATTTTTGGTATTTGCGGGGGTTATCAGCTGTTAGGAGAAACGATTTCAGATCCTTTGGCGATGGAATCAACCCTACAAAAAGTAAACGGTCTAGGACTTTTAGCAATTGATACTGTGATGCAAGATGAAAAACGAACTTGCCAGGTATTCGCACGACAAGGTGATTATGAATTGCGAGGGTATGAAATTCATTTGGGGGAAAGTTACCGAAAACCTGCTACAGCTGCTTTTGCAAGTATCATAGATGAATCTGAATCACAATCGGTTCGTTGGGATGGGGCAGTCAGTTTAGATGGACGAGTTCAGGGGACATATTTACATGGAATCTTTGACAATAGTAAGTGGTTACGAAGTTATCTAAATACCATTCGTGTGCAAAAAGGTTTAGAAGCACTTGAAGTCCCACATTTAGACTGGGCTGAAAAGAAAGAAGAGGAGTATGATAAGTTGGCTTCGGCTCTTCGTATCCATCTAGACATGGATCGCATTTATAAAATAATGGGATTAGAAAAAAGAGGATAAGAGCATGCGGATTTATACAGGATATGGGGATCAAGGGATGACGAGACTTTATGGCGGTCTGCGGTTATCTAAAAGTCACCTACGAGTGGAAGCTTATGGAACTGTGGATGAGGCCTGTTCTCTGGTCGGTCAACTGTTATCCCAAATGGCGGATTTTCCGGTATTTCTTGATTTAATAGCAGATGTACAAGACATTCAAGAACAGCTATTTGATTGTGGCAGTGATTTAGCGACCAGCCCTGGGGCTCGTCCCTATAAACAACATCAGGAGCAAATTCAATGGCTGGAGGGTCGGATTGATGCTCATAAAGATGTTCCCAAGCAAGTAGAAAGCTTTATTTTGCCTGGTGGACATTCTCTAGCCAGTCAGACCCATGTCATTCGTACAGTGATTCGACGTTTAGAAAGACGCATGGTTGCTCTTCAAGAAGAAGAGGATATAAACCCTTTTGGCTTGATTTATGTGAATCGATTGTCCGATTATTTTTTCGTTTTAGCTAGAATCATGAATCATCGTTTAAAAGTTGAGGAGAGGCTCTATCGTAAGAGCGGAAAAATCTTCTCAACGAAGGGGAAGGAGTCCTGAGATGTACCCTATTATGGTGAATCTCACCGGGAAGTCGGTTGTAGTAGTTGGTGGTGGACAGGTTGCAGTTAGGAAAGTAGAAGGATTGCTTCAAGCTGGGGCTAAGGTAACGGTGGTTAGCCCTGAACTTCATCCTAAGTTACAGATTGCGGATGTGATTTGGATTAACCGTGCTTATCAGAAAGGGGATTTAGATGATGCCTTTTTGGTATTTGCATGTACGAATCAGGATTTAGTGAATCAAGCTGTATATTGCGATGCTTTGCCTAGTCAATTAGTCAACAATACGGGTAATAAGTTTGAATCGGATTTTTATAATGTAGCCTGGGCAGACCTGGGAGATGTATCTGTTATGATTTCAACACAGGGGCAATCTCCGTCTCGGGCAAAACAACTCCGAAAAGAAGTGATTGCATTTTTGCGAGAGCATATGGAGGAATAGCTTATGTATCTTCTATCTGTCGGCCTAAGTCATGAGAAATCTGATTTAAGTCTGTTTGAAGAATGTCATTTTTCTTCAGCTGAATTAGAGCATGCTCTAATTCAGCTGAAAAAAGAAAAAAGTGTTTTAGAAAATCTCATTATTTCAACTTGTCACCGGACAGAGCTCTATTTAGTAGTGGATCAACTGCACACGGGGCGTTATTATGGGAAACGTTTTTTGGCACATTGGTTTCATAAAGAAATAGCGGAAATTGAACCTTACATAGAGGTACGAGAGGAAGAGCAAGCTCTTGAGCATCTTTTACAAGTTAGTGTGGGATTGAAGTCGAATATTATTGGGGAAACCCAAATTTTAGGTCAGTTAAAAGCTTGCTTTAAAATGGCCTTCGAGACTGGTACCACGGGGATTCTGCTAAATCACATCTGTCGCCAAGTTTTGACTTTCGCTAAAAAAATGCACCAAACTTATCAAATTGATGCTAGGCCTCAGTCACTTGGCCGGACTGTTTTTGAAATGTTAGAACATGCCAACAGAACTAAGGAAACGCTATTGATCATTGGTCTTGGTGAAATGGGGAGTTTAATAACGAGACACGCATTAGAGACCACAATGGAACGAATTATTTTGGTAAACCGAAGTCCGGAAAAGGCCCAGTCCTTTCTAGGGGATGAGCGGGTGGAGTTTTGGCCATGGGAGGACTTAGGAAAAGCTCTACAAGTGGCTAATATTGTTATTTCTGCAGCGGATGTGGGCCATCTGTATCTGGAGTCTTATCAATTTCAAGAAGGGAGTCTTGTCTTTGATCTGTGTCATCCTCGGACGGTGGCACAGGGGGGAGAACTGGAACTTTATTCCCTTCATCATATTAGTAATCAATTCGATCAACATATGGAGCAGAGGCAGGCAATTGCAGCAGATATTATACAAGACATGCAAGAGGAGCTACTAGCCTATCAGGTTTGGAAGGAGGAGTTGGAGGTTGTGCCAGTTTTACGAGAGTTACGAGCACAGGCTTTGGCGATCCAAGAAGGTGCACTTGCGAGTCTTGAACGAAAGTTTCCTGAATGGGGAGAGCGAGAACACAAACAGATTTCAAAACATATGAAGAGCATTTTAAATCAGTTTCTTCGACAACCCATTCTTTATATTAAAGAACTACCAAACTCGAATCAGAAGCAAGCAGACCTGGAATTGGTCAAGGAGTTATTTGGACTTGGAAAGGAGGACGGAGATGAAAAGAGTAATCCGCGTTGGGAGTCGTAAGAGTCGGCTAGCCCTTGCTCAGAGTCAATTGATCCTTAATCAATTACAGGCGGCTCATCCAGACTATCAGTTTGAAATTGTTCCCTATCAAACTCTGGGGGATCAGTTGCAACATGTTAGTTTGCAGAAAATTGGCGGAAAAGGTGTCTTTGTCAAGGATATTGAACGAGCTTTGCAAGAGGGGCAAATTGACTTGGCTATTCACAGCCTCAAAGATATGCCAGCCCTCCTTGCTGAAGGCACTTGTCTCGGGGCCATTTCAAAACGAGAAGATGTTCGTGATTGCCTCATCTTTCATGAATCTGGGATGACCTTGGATCAGTTGCCGGCCAATGCAGTTGTTGCGACTAGTAGTTTGCGACGCAAATTGCAGCTAGCACGTCTACGACCGGATTTAGAATATGTCGATTTAAGAGGCAATATTGATAGTCGGATTGAAAAAGTAAAAAGAGGTGATTATTCAGCCATTGTCTTAGCTGTAGCAGGTATAAAAAGGTTAGGTATCCTTAACCAGATCGAGGAAAGATGTCAATTTTTAGAGAGTGACCGCTTTATTCCAGCTGTCGCTCAAGCTGCCTTGGGTTTACAATGTCGTGAAGAAGATCAAGAGCTAAGAACCTTGCTTACGGCTGTTCATGATATTGAGACAGCTAGTTGTGTACAGATTGAGAGACAGGTTCTGGCTTTGCTTCAGGCAGATTGTACGTACCCTGTTGGAGCATTGGCAGTGAAAACGGATTTAGCCTATAAGTTAGAAGTGATGTTAGGACAAGAGTCGGGTGTGTGTGTGTACCAGACTGTTACCGGTCGCGAACCAGAAACACTAGCTTATCAAGCTCTTACAAATATGAAACAATGTGGATTTGATCTACGCCTATGAAAAAGATTGTGATTACCCGTCAGAATCCTCTAGCTGAGGAAGTTGCTTTGAGATGGTTTGCGGCTGATTACGAATTGGTTCATGCTCCCCTTATCCAAGCGCAGGCATTGGAATTAAGTCAAAGGACTCTCTTTAAGCTTGAAACAGCACAATGGCTATTCTTTACAAGTGCTCTAGGTGTTGAATTATTATCCTCGCTTGTGGACCTGCAACCTTACAAGTTGGCTAGTATTGGTTCTCATACCACGAAAGCTATTTTGGAAAAGGGTCTAACGGTTCACTTTGAAGCATCATCGGCTTATGCGAAAGATTTTGCCAAAGAGTGGTTGGGTTGTCAAAAAAGAGCGACGTCTATTGCCCTTCCACAATCGAGCTTATCGAATCCGTTATTAGCAGAGCAGTTACGTGCTCAGGGGCATTCCGTTTATGACTGGGTTTTATATGAAACCAGTTCGAATTCTGTAGGCCAATCCCAACTTGAAGGACTACTAAAAGTCACAGATGTTATCTGGACTTTTGCTAGTCCATCAGCTTGGTCGAGTTTTCGGGAAGTTGTGAGCACGGTTCCGGAAAGTCATAAAATTGCAGTCATTGGACAGACTACGGCAGCAGCAGTACGAGATGCTGGTTATACGGTTGATTATCTACCTACTATTCCAAGTATGGAAGCACTTATTGAAACTATCTATAAAAAAGAAAGGAACTAACTATGTTTCAACGACATCGTCGGTTACGCACAAGCAGTGCCTTACGAGATCTTGTAAGAGAAACACAACTATCCGTTGACGATCTAATCGCCCCAATTTTTGTCAAGGAGGCAATCGAGGGGAAAGAAGAAGTTTCTTCAATGCCGGGAGTTTTTCAACATTCTCTGGCCAGTTTAGGAGAAGAAATTGAGCTTATCCTCAGTCTAGGTATTAAAGCTGTTATCTTATTCGGCATTCCATCTGAAAAAGATGAGCGAGGAAGTCAAGCTTGGAATGACGAGGGGATTGTGCAGCAGGCTATTGCTCAAATAAAAAGACAAGCTCCTCACTTGATTGTGATTGCGGATACCTGTCTCTGTGAATTTACAAGTCATGGTCATTGTGGTTTATTGGATGGAAGTCTTGTAGATAATGATGCCAGTCTTGAAATCTTGGGCAAGGTTGCGTTAAGTCAGGTCAAGGCAGGAGCGGATATTATCGCACCATCAAATGCCATGGACGGATTTGTCGCTTATATTCGGCAAGTACTGGATGAGGCAGGTTTTCAAGCGATTCCTATTATGTCATATTCGATTAAATTTGCATCCAGTTACTACGGTCCGTTCCGGGATGCAGGAGAAAGTGCACCTGCTTTTGGGGATCGAAAAACGTATCAAATGGATCCTGCCAATCGGATGGAAGCTCTACGGGAAGCTCAGAGCGACCAGGAAGAGGGAGCGGATTTCTTAATGGTTAAGCCTGCCTTGGCTTACTTAGATATTCTAAGAGAACTTCGTCAACGTAGCTCTCTTCCCTTGGTCGCCTACAATGTTAGTGGTGAGTATGCCATGATTAAGGCGGCTGGGCAAAATGGCTGGATTGATGAGAAAGCGGTTGTTTTAGAAACCCTATTGGGGATGAAGCGGGCTGGTGCAGATCTAATCATTAGTTATTTTGCTAAGGATGTAGCTTCTTATTTACAAGATTAGGAGACAGTATGAAAACTTCAAAATCACAGGCTTATTTTCAGCAAGCTCAAGAGGTGTTTCCAGGTGGTGTGAATAGTCCAGTTCGATCATTCCAAGCGGTAGGAGGAGAGCCGCTTTGTATCGCGAAAGCTCAAGGTTCTTATATTGAAGATATCGATGGGAATCGGTATATTGATTATGTTTTATCTTGGGGGCCTATGATTTTAGGACATGCTCCCAAAACTGTTCTTGAGGCAGTTAATAAGAGTCTTTCGTTGGGAACTAGTTTTGGTGCTCCTTGTCAAGCAGAATTGGATCTAGGATTGCTTTTAAAAGAACGGCTTCCCTACTTAGAAAAAGTACGAATGGTGAACTCAGGAACAGAGGCTACTATGTCTGCGATTCGATTAGCGCGTGGGGTTACTGGTCGTAAGAAAATCGTCAAGTTTAGTGGTTGTTATCATGGTCACAGTGATTCCTTTTTAGTACAGGCTGGCTCAGGTGTAGCTAGCCTAGGTATGGCTAGTTCAGCAGGTATTTTACCGGAACTAGCTCAGGAAACCATTGCGCTACCATTCAATGATTTGGAAGCTCTAGAGGCTGTATTTGAAGCCTATGCTTCGGATATTGCTGGCGTCATTGTAGAGGCAGTTGCAGGCAATATGGGCTTAGTTCCAGGGACGTCTATCTTTCTACAAGGTATCCAGAAATTGTGTAAAAAAACAGGAGCTTTATTTATTGTTGATGAGGTAATGACCGGTTTTCGTGTTCATATCCAAGGTGCGGTTGGACTATTCGGCTTGGATCCAGATCTTGTTTGTTTAGGGAAGGTCATTGGCTCCGGTTTTCCTGTAGCAGCTTTTGGTGGGAAAGCTATTTGGATGGATCAAGTTGCTCCACTGGGACCTGTTTACCAAGCGGGCACGCTGTCAGGGAATCCAATAGCCATGACCGCAGGTTATGCTGGTCTATCAGCTCTGACATCCGAAGTATTTGAGGCAATCGTCGAAAAAACATCCTACTTGGTAGAAGGACTTCAGTCTTTGGTGGAGCAGTACCAAATGAAACTACAGGTTTTATCTATCGGTACGATGTTTGGATTTTTCTGCTCAGATAAACCGGTTACTAATTTTGAACTCAGTCAGGCTTCGGATCATGAACTCTTTGCCCAATTGTATAACCTCCTCTTGAATGAAGGAATATATCTAGCTCCATCGCCTTATGAAGCGAACTTTTTATCAGCTGCTCATACGTGGGAGGATATTCAAGAGACTTTAACGGCATTTGAAATGGCTTTTAAAACAATAAAGGAGGGCTGACCATGGAAATTAATCTGGTTATTGGCGGAGCAAAGAGTGGAAAGTCGGCCTTTGCTGAAAAGCAACTTGCCGAAGAAGACCAGGTTTGCTACGTTGCTACGGGAATGCTATTCCCAGACGATACAGAATGGTTAGAAAAAGTACAGCGTCATCAAAAAAGAAGACCAGCTAGCTGGGGAACTCAAGAACAGTATAGAGATTTAGCCTTGTGGCTAGAAAAAAATAACTATCAGCATTACTTGATAGATTCTGTGACAAGTATGACGAGTCAATGGTTACTGGAGGGAGAGGGAAAAACTCGAGTGATGATTGAACAGGATTTGAAAAAAGAATGGCAGGAAATTTTTCGAGTTCTAAATTCAAAGGAGGGTACTTGTTGGATTGTTACCGATGAAGTGGGCCTTAGCTTAGTTCCCGATTATCAATTAGGAAGGGATTTTCGGGACTTACTTGGACAAGTGAATCAGTGGATTGCTGAGGAAGCGGATCGGGTTTATCTTGTCATTGCAGGTTTGGTTCAAGAACTCAAATGATTCGGTCTTTGATTCTTTATACACAGTTGTTTAGTCGGATTCCCCTTCCTATTCCAATAGACCTTGTCTATTTAAGGCGTGGTGTTCTTGTTTTGCCCTTATATGGACTCTTGTTTGGTTTACTTGAGGCAGCTGTATTTATCGTTGTGGATGTTTTTTTACCGACCAGTTTGGCTTGGTTTTGTATTCTTTTCTTAGATGTTTTACTAACGGGTGGTTTTCATTTAGATGGTTTAGCGGACACAGCAGATGGACTCTTTTCCTCTCGTTCTCCTGATCGTATGCTGGAAATTATGAAGGATAGTCGAATTGGATCAAATGGTGTTTTGGCTTTGATTTTTTACTATGGATTTTTCCTGCTTGCGATTCCCTATCTTCCTGCTCCTCATTGGAAATTGGTTGTCTTTTTATCAATGATTGGAAAGACCGGGCTTTGCCTACAGCTTTTTCGGATTCGGTATGTGCGACAGACAGGAGGGACTACTTCTTATTTCCAAGGGACAAAGGATTTTGCCATTTATTTATCACAACTATATCCTTGTTTGATTTTGTTCCTGACCTATCAGCTAAGAGGTCTGATAGCCTTTACCTTTGTTCTAGTCGGGAATCTCTGCTATCGTCGATTTGTTTTAAAAAAAATAAAAGGGCATACAGGTGATACTTTAGGTGCAGCTGTTGAAATAAGCCAGATTCTGTTGCTATTGGGGTTGGTAATATGACAAAAATTTGCTATTTGATGCGTCATGGTCAGACGGTCTGTAATCAAGAGAAACGATTTTACGGCAGTTTGGAAAGCCCTTTGACAGATAAGGGATGTTCACAAGCTAAAAGAATGGCTCAACTGTTAGAAGCGCATGAGGTTGAACAAGTTTATGTTAGTCAGCTGAGTCGTTCACAGGAGACTGCCAGACTCGTTTTTCCGAACAGTTCGTTTACAGTTCTCCCTGACTTGAATGAAAAAGATTTCGGACTTTGGGAGGGAAAAACTGCGGATGAAATTGAACAGGCCTTTCCTGAGGAATGGAAACAGTGGCTAGAAGCCCCTCTTTGTTATACACCGCCAGAAGCGGAACCTTTTTCTCAGTTTAAAGAACGGGTTCAAGCATGTATGCAATCGATTCTAGCTACTCCTGCTCAGAGTCTAGCAATCGTCGCTCATCTAGGTGTTTTGCGAGTGATTTATCAAGCGTTCGTGGATTCTTCCAAGGATTTTTGGGATATTGACATTCCACAGGGACAGGTTTTGAGTATGAGACTTGATAAAGATTCTGGCTGGAAAATACTATTTTTAAAATAGGGAGATAACTATGAAAAAATTACTTTACTTAGCAATGGGTTTCTTGCTAGTCCTTGGATTAGTTGGTTGCCAATCTCAAGCTTCTAAGCAAAAAACTCCAGTATCAGAGAGCCTTACCTTGGCTTGGGGAGAAGATTTTGGTGATATAAATCCCCATCGCTATAACCCAGACCAATTTGTAATACAGGATATGGTGTACGAAGGTTTGGTTCGTTATGGGCAAGACGGGGCTATTGAGCCAGTTTTGGCAGAAAAATGGGATATCAGTCAGGATGGTAAGAACTACACTTTCCACTTACGAGATGCTCAGTATTCAGACGGCAGTCCGGTAACAGCTGAAAATATACGCCGAAATTTTGATACGATTTTTTCAGAGGAGAATAAATCAGAGCATACCTGGTTTGCCTTGACGGATCAGATTGACTCCTATCAGGCGATTGATTCCAAGACATTCCAATTAACATTAAAAGAAGCCTATAGTGCGACTCTTTATGATTTGGCTATGATTCGACCAATCCGCTTTTTAGGAGATGCTGGATTTCCAGATGGAGATAATACAAGATTGGACTCTATCAAAGAGCCGATTGGTACGGGACCTTGGGTTGTTGCAGATAAGAAAAGTAACGAGTATGTCCGCTTTAAACGGAATGACTCCTATTGGGGACCTAAGCCTAAACTGAAAGAAGTAACTGTTCGGATTATTCCGGATGCACAAACAAGACTTCTTGAATTTCAGGCAGGGGAGATTGATTTATTGTATGGGAATGGCTTAATCGATTTACACAGCTTTAAAAAATTCTCCCAAGATTCGGATTATCAAACGGCTGTTTCCTCACCAATGTCTAGTCGACTCTTGCTTCTAAATGCCAATGGAACTATTTTTGCAGACAAAAAACTTCGTCTTGCCATGCAGCAATTGATTAATAAGCAAGAAATTTCGAAGTCTATTTTCCAATCAACAGAGCAAGAAGCCGATTCACTTTTTGCAAAAACAACACCGCACACAGATGTTGAGTTGACCCCATATAGTTTTGCTCCGGATAAGGCTGAGAAGGAAATGGAAAATCAGGGTTGGAAGCTGGGTGAAGATGGTTTCCGTTATAAAGATGGTGAAAAATTGGTTCTGCGTTTACCCTATATTGCAACTAAGGCTACAGATAAGGATTTAGCGGAGTATATGCAAGCGTCCTTAAAACAACAGGGGATTGATGTTCAGTTACAAGCAATGGAAGAAGATGCTTACTGGGCCAACGCGAAGACCGGTAACTTTGATGCTATGTTTACTTTTTCATGGGGAGCACCGTGGGATCCACATGCTTGGATGACTGCCTTAACAGTCGATGCTGCACATGGACATCCGGAGAATATTGCTATCCAGAAGTTACCTTCGAAACAGACTTTGGATGAGGTAATCAAAAAGACGCTTATTGAACCGGATAACGAAAAGGTGACACAAGGTTATCACCAAGCTCTTCAAATTCTACATGATGAAGCGGTTTATATTCCATTGACTTATCAATCTGTACTATCGGTTTACCGTAAGGGTGAATTAGAGGGAGTCACATTTGCTGCAGAGGAAAATGCCTTTTCACTCAGTTCGATTCAAAAAGTACGTACGAAATAAGGGAGGTCAGATTTGACGAAAGGATTTATTCAGGTGATTGGGAAACAGCTGCTATCCTTTTTGAGTTCCTTTCTATTTCTCTCCTTGGTAACGTTTTTGTTAACAAAAGCTAGTCCCATTGATCCGGCGGAAAACTATCTTCGAGCATCAAACATTGTGATTACTGAAGAAAATCTGGCACAGGCTCGAGATTATTTGCAATTGAATCGTTCCACTATTTCTCAGTATATTTCTTGGTTGACTTCAGTACTAACAGGAGATTTTGGAATATCTTATATTTTAAAAATACCTGTATTACCACTTGTTTGGAGCCGCTTTTGTGACACCTTGTTGTTGGCTTTTCCTTCATTTTTATTGACGCTTTTACTCTCTTCTTTTTTGGGTATTGTCAGTGGTCTGAAAAAGGGTTCTTGGTTCGATAAAATTACATATGGGATGAGCTTATTGTTTGTGTCCATTCCTAATTTTTGGTTAGCCTATCTTTTGATGCTTTATTTAGGTGTCTATCTTGGTTGGCTACCAATCTCAGGTAGACAGGGGTGGTCAAGCTTGATTTTACCAAGCTTGACCCTGTCTCTACCGATGATAGGACAGTATACTGCTTTAATTCGCAAGGAAGTTCAGATTCAGTTAGAACAACCGCATGTTGAAATGGCTCGATTAAGAGGAGTTCGTGAAGGTCGCATTCTTTGGAATCATATTCTGAGAAATGCTGCTCCGACCCTACTTACAGGTTATTCTCTAGCGTTTATTTATTTACTGACAGGATCCTTGGTCGTTGAGGAAATTTTTTCCTGGAAAGGATTGGGGAGCCTATTTGTAGAGTCTCTACAGGCAATGGATGTACCTGTTATTCAAGCTTGTATGCTGCTTTTTGGATCCTTGTTTTTACTGAATCATTGCTTCCTTCGTCGAATGATAGGAATCATTGATCCTCGTCTTAGAAAACAAAACTAATATGGCAAAAGTAAAGTATATCCTGTTATGTTGGATGTTTATTCTTCTGATTATGGCACTTGGTTCGACTTGGTTAGCTCCTTTTGATCCCCAGGAACTTGACTTATCCGCTCGTTTGCTGGAACCAGGTCCTGTTCATTGGTTGGGGACAGATCAGTTGGGGAGAGATGTCTATTCGAGAGTGCTTTTTGGAGCACGGTATTCCTTGTTTTTAGCGCTAACGATTACCTTTTTAGAAAGTGCTTTAGGGCTTGGAATAGGTCTGGTAGTCGGCTGGTATCAAGGAAGAGTCAAAAGCTGTTTCCTTTGGTTTGCGAACGCTATTTCTGCCTTTCCAAGTTTTATGTTGGCTTTGGTTTTTGTTGCATTTTTTGGTCAAGGAATTCTCAACGTGATTATTGCGATTGTAGCAGTAGAGTGGTTTTATTATGCTCGATTTGCAATTCAGTTAGTTGAAGAAATCAAACAAATTGAATATGTGCAAGTTGCTCAAATGATGAATCTTCCTCTGAGAACAATTATTTTGAGGCATATTCTTCCTTTTGTATACAAACCTGTTCTTGTGTTGGCCTTGATGAATGTTGGCTCGATTATTCTTATGATTTCCTCCTTCTCCTTTTTAGGTTTGGGACTTCAGCCGACGATGCCGGAATGGGGAATGATGTTACACGATGCGCGTCCCTACTTTAATGGAGCAAGCTGGTTGATGTGGGCACCTGGTTTAGCAATTTTTGCAACAGTTGCCAGTTTCAACTATATAGGTGAATATTTTTCTGAAAGGATGAGTAGATGATGGAGCTTTGGATCAATCAATTAAGCATTAGTAATGGTGAAACAAATCTTCTCCACAATATTCAGGCTAGAATTCCATTAGGGGAACTTACGACGATTATCGGTCCCAGTGGAGCTGGGAAAACCGTCCTTGTTAAGAGTATTCTTGGCTCAATTCCACCTGGGTTTCAAGTGAGAGGAACGATTTTTTTAGATCAAGTAGATTTGTTACAAGATAAGGGCAGTTACTCTCAACAAGTGAGGGGGAAGCGAATCGGCTATCTTCCTCAAAATCCAATGGCTATTTTTAATCCTAGACAAAGGGTTATAGGACATTTTATAGACAGTTTAAAAAGTCACCAAAAAATAAGCAGGGAAGTTTGTAGAAAACTTGCGGGAGAAAAGCTTGAATTGGTCGGACTTGCTCATACTGACCGTTTATTGGATGCTTTTCCCTGGGAATTAAGTGGTGGGACACTGCAACGGATTATGCTGGCGATTCTCTTAGCACTCGAACCGTCAATTTTGATTTTAGATGAACCAACTTCTGCTTTGGATGCTTATCACACATCTCGAATTGTTAAGACCATAAAGGATTTGCTGGCAATGGGAAAAACCATTCTATTAGTGAGTCATGATTATGCTTTAGTGAGAGAATTAGGGGGCCATGTTCTAGTTATCGAGGAAGGGATTAGAAAAGAATTTGCCCCTATTGGGGAACTACTCTTGAATTCCCAATTTACCGATAGGTACGATTCTTTTTTACAGGATAGATTTGAAAGATTGGTGAAATAGAATGTTGGAATGTCGTCTTGTAAGTAAAAGTTTTCAAGGTTATAAGGTTTTGGAAAACTGTCAGTTTAGCCTGCAAAAGGGAGAAATTGTTGGTTTAATGGGTCCTAGTGGAACTGGGAAAACCTGTCTCGCAAGAATTTTAGCTGGTTTAGAAACTGCTGATCAAGGACAGGTGCTATTAGATGGCCAAGTCTATCACCGAAGAGAGAGCGGCTCTAAAATTCACTTGGTCTTTCAAGATGCTTTTCATGCCTTAAACCCTTTAATGACTGTAGAAGAGATTCTGCAGGAAGTGCTAGTAGATAAGAGTTCTTCCCAAGATATGCTTATAGGGATACTGAAAAAAGTTGGTCTAGCGCCGAACTTTCTTCAAAAAAGAGCGAGGGAGATGAGTGGGGGTCAATTACAGAGGATTTGTATTGCAAGGGCGATACTATCCAAAGCTCAAGTGATTATTTTCGATGAATCTTTGAGCGGTTTAGACCCAAGTATTCAAAGACAACTCTTAGCCCTACTTTTTGAGTTAAAGGAAGAAAGGCACCTATCTTATTTGTTTATATCCCACGATTTTAATCTGTGTCAGGCAATCTGTGATCGGGTTCTTACCTTATTTGGAGGAAAAATTATCGAAGAAATCAGAGATTTTCAAATTCCAATTTCTGTTTCTCACCCAGTTACACAGACTCTTATTCAAAAAATAGGTTATCCCAACTATTCTAACTGTCGATTAAAAAAAGCAGTTATGGCAACAATGGAGGAAAATTATGAAAAACACATTTGATACAAGAAAGCTTTATTTTGGATTTCCAGTTTTTTTTCTAGGTTATAAAGATGAAATTCATGGATACAATATTACCACCTCAAGCTCAGTCTATTCTCTAGGGAGAATGGTTGTTATTGGAATGCGAACGAAAAGTAATTCGATGCAACATATCTTAAAAACAGGAGAGTTCACGATTAATGTACCGCAAAAAGATTTATTAGAAGAGGTGGAGGTAGCAGGGTTTAATAGTAAAAAAGATAAATTTGATTTGACTAAATTAGCCTATAGCCTAGCTCAAACGGTAGATGCCCCGTTAGTCGATGCCTGCCCTATTTCGATTGAATGTAAGGTCGTTGACAAAATGGAATTTGGTGCCTTGACCAATGTAGTAGCTGAAGTGACTCGCAGAGTAGTGGATGAACAGTTTGTGGATGCAGATGGTTATTTTAGAAACGACCAATTTAATCCTGTTCTATATATTGGTGATGGACACGAACGTCTTTATCGAAGCTTGGATGACGAAAATGTAAAAATGGGAAGTCTAATTGAGAACTGGCGACAAAACAATATGTAGTCCTGTTGGATAGGAGAAGGTAGTTGAAGAGTTAGGGCTTTGTTTTGGTCTTAGAAAGGATTTATGATGAAGGTAGAACATGGTGGAAATCGATTATACCAGGCCCAAAAGTGGGGAGTGGATCTGCAAACCTGTATCGATTTTTCTGCAAATATTAATCCTTTGGGGATTTCCCCTAGAGTGCGAGAGTGTTTGATTCAGAATCTCAATCATCTGATACATTACCCTGATCCGGATTATCAACTGGCTCGTCAAGCCGTGGCTACCTATCATAACCTTTCTACCGAACAGGTTTTATTGGGAAACGGAGCTATCGAGCTGATTTATCAGTTAGCCCGTTGTTTAAAACCTAAAACAGTAGTGCTACCTAGTCCAACATTTATGGAATACGAACAGGCTTTTCGGGAAGTTTCAAGTGACATTAACTATATTGAGTTACGACCGCCACATTTTGAATACCAGTTGGACTCTTTAATGGCGAATCTTGCTCATCTAGATTCAGGAGATGCCTTCATTCTCTGTAACCCTAACAATCCCACTTCGTCTTTGATGAAGAAAGTTGATTTGCTAGCGCTTGCGGAGGAATGTACTAGGAAAGGAGTTTTTCTCCTATTAGATGAAGCTTTTATGGATTTCTTAGAGGATGCGGAAAGTTTGATACCAGAGTTAGCACGATTTTCTCAGTTGTTCATTTGGCGTTCCCTGACCAAATTTTATGCGATTCCAGGATTACGATTGGGTTATTTGGTATCAAGTCATCAGAAAATGATGAAGCTTTTGAGAGATACTCAAATTCCTTGGATGGTTAATACCTTAGCTCTCTCCATTTTACCTGTGTTATTAGAGGATGAAAGCTACCGTCAAAAGACACTTGAATATATTGCAAGGGAGAGGTCTTTCCTGACTTCCTCGCTTCAAGAGTTTGCAGAGCTAACAGTAGGTTCCGCACATGCGAATTATATTTTTATACACTATCATGGAAAACTGGATTTAGAAGCTGAGTTGGGAAAACTGGGAATCTTTATTCGTTCCTGTCAGAACTACCATGGACTAAATCGATCTTACTATCGTTTGGCTGTCCGTCGCCATGAAGAAAACCAAGTATTATTAGCAACCTTGAAAAGCTTGCTTGGGAAGGAGAAATCATGACAAGACAAGTTTGGGCTCGCTGTCCTGGTTCCTGCGGAGAATTATTTCAAATCCCTTATCAAGGTCAGGAGTTACTGCTGTCTTATGCTATCGATCGTTATGCAACGGTGAAAATAAGAAAACAGACATGCGGAGAAACAGGAACTCCCGTGATGCCCAAAATGGCTCAAGCTCTGCAACAGTTTGAACAAGGTAAGAAGCTACAGATAGCACATATGACAAACATTCCCCTATCAAAAGGGTGTTCAAGCAGTACCGCGGATATTTTGGCAGTTTTTCAAGCTTGCTCTTATTATCAAGGCAGACGATTGAGTGCAGATGAGGTGACGCGACGTGCATGTCGGATTGAACCGACAGATTCTCTGGCTTTTAGAAATTGGACGGTTATCAATCCGCTAACCGGTCAGGTAGTTTGGGAAACAGACTGGCAACCGACTCTAGGAGTTTATATCCTAGAGCCCTGTGAGAGGGTGGATACCCTAGAAATAGAGAGACAGCCTAAAAGTTCAACCTACTCCCTAGAAAGTGCAGCAGAAATTTTCCCCCTCTTCCAAAAAGCTTGTCAAGATAGAGATGTTGAGTTATTGGGCTACTTAGCAACTCTTTCTGGGACATTAAATAACCAGCGTTTGCCTAAACCATTTTTCAAAGAACTCGAAATTCTAGTCCAATCCTTTGGTTTTTTGGGGATAAATGTAGCCCATAGTGGTACAGTACTGGGAATATTACTCAGGCCAGAGCAAAAAGCAGATTTGGAAGCATTTGAACATCAGATTATGAACCATTCCATAGGTCAGTATTATACAAAACGGTATTATTCATCGATTCATTTCAAAGGAATAGAGCTAGGGGAGGATGACGGATGAAGAAATTAAAGGATATCCTAGAACAGATTCAGCCTGTTTCTCAGCAGGAACTACAAGAAGGTCAACTTCTCTGTGACAGGTTAGCCAAACCATTTGGATCATTAGGACAACTGGAATCAATTTATGCACGCCTATTTGCCATTTTTTCTAAAGAAATCAATTTATCGAAGAAGGTTGTTCTGGTTTATGTTGCAGATAACGGAGTTGTTGAGGAAGGTGTTTCTTCAAATCCTCAAGAAACAACGGCGCAGGTTGCTCTTAATATGAAAGAAGGTAAGTCTGGGGTCTGTGTTTTGTCACGATTTGTGGGAAATGCTGTCAAGGTAATCGATATTGGTTGTAAGAAAGATCTTGGGGACATCTCTACTCAAAAAATTCGGTATGGGACTGGCAATATTCGTAGAGAGGCCGCAATGAGCCTGGGCGAAGCAGAGGCTGCAGTTATGGTTGGTTTTGAGGCGGCTAGGGAAATGATTGATGAAGGATTTACAGTTCTTGGGACTGGTGAAATGGGAATTGGAAATACTACTACATCTGTTGCGCTGATAGCAGCATTGTTAGAGTTAGACCCGCAGGAATTAACAGGTTATGGTGCAGGTCTAACTGAGACAATGCGGAGCCATAAAGTACAAGTCATTCAAGACAGCCTAGCCTTGCATTCTAAAATGAGAGATCCTTTAGAAGTAGCCAGTTGCCTTGGTGGTTTGGATATCTTAGGGATTGCAGGGACCTTTTTAGCTGCAGCTTATTATCGAGTTCCCTGTGTGATTGATGGAGTAATCTCCATCGCAGGGTTATTGCTTGCCTCCAAACTAAACACAGCAGTTTTGGACTATGCCTTTGCTTCGCATTGTTCTAAAGAACCTGCTTTTCAAGTTGTGGCAAATGCTTTAGGGCTAAGTCCTGTACTTGATTTAGAGATGCGATTGGGAGAAGGAAGTGGCTGTCCTTTAGCCTTTCAACTTATGGATACAGCAGTCTACACCATTGAGCAGATGCCGACCTTTGAAGACTGTTTGTTAAAGTCAGAGGATTATATTGATATTCGATAAAAGAAGCCTTTTTGAAATCGTTCTTAGCAACATCCGCTATCTAGGAATAATTAGAAAAGAGAGTGATGAACATCGTTGGTCCTTATTAACAAAGATTAAAAAGATAGAGAAAGTCCACGCTAGATTTCTAATTCTAGCGTGGGCTTTCTCTATCTTGGTTGTGCATATTTTATGAGCTACTTGGTTTGCTCTAACTGTTGAAGATCTGCAGGTAAGTTTACGATAAAGCAACTGCCTTGTCCGACTTGGGATTCCACCTGAATCTGACCTTGATGTTGGTGGACAATTTGGCGGACCAGGGAGAGGCCGAGGCCGATTCCTTGGTCTTGATTTTTGTTGCGGTCTTGAGAGATCTGGTAGAATTTTTCCCAAATGTGGTCGAGTTGATCGGTTGGGATTCCAGATCCATTGTCGCTGATACGCAGGCTTGCCATTTTTTCATCGGCCTTTAATTGAATGTGGATCCAATCTGATGTGAATTTTCGGGCATTGGAGAGGAGATTATCCAGCAAGCGTTGTAGTTGGGTCGCATGCCCTCGCAGTTGAATGCTAGACTGGATATCAATGTCGATTGTGATGCCCTCTGTTTCCAACATTCGTCGAAAATCAGAGGCTTTTTCTTTCACTAAGAGGGAAAAGTCGAGTAATTGGGTTTCCACTGGATGTCCTTCCTCCAGGCGTGCTAGCTCGAGGATTTGCTCTACTAAATTTTTCATGTGCAGAGCTTGACGGTGAATAATGCCGTTAGATTCCTGTGCTTCTTCAAGTGTCTGCGCGTAATCTCGTCCGTATTGGCTTTCTGAGAGGATGACGGTCAGCGGGGTGCGTAGTTCGTGAGAGACATCATTGGTGAGTTGCTGCTCCCGTTTAAAAGTGCTCTCGACTGTCTCGAGCATATGATTAATGGTTGCCGCTAATTGTGTGAGTTCGTTATTTTGTTGGCTTTGAGGGATTCTTTGGGAAAAATCTTGGCTGAGTCGAATGCGATTGGCTGTTTGGCCAATTGCCTCAACAGGCCGAAAGGCAGTTTTTAAGATGCGATAACCTCCCCAACTGACGATAGCAATCAAAAACGGGGCAATTCCGGCAAGGGTAAGGAGAAACAACTGCAATTCTGGATTACTATTACCTTGACTTGTGACTGCTCGGAGCCAGTGATTGGATCCGGGAATTTTTGTGTCAACGTAATAGTAGTTATGCTGGTTACCTCTGCTTTCTAGTACTTGTCCATTCGAGTAGGGAAGGCTACTGTCAAAGTCGCTAGGAAAAAAAGATTGTAGGGACTGATTCCTGTCATTGTAGATGGAATAGTAGATCCCGTCATCAAAGCCCTCGAGGTCGTCTTCATCTTCTGCCAAGTTTTGAGCTGTTTCAATCGCTTCTTCTTGTAAGAAGGACTGGTCAACAGACGTAGCGAACGAGCTCGTAAGGAGCAGGGCCAGTCCGAAAAAGCCAAGGAGAATGAGGAGAATAAAGCCAGAGTACCAGGCATTAACCCTGCGAATAATAGAGGTATTAGACCGTTTGAACGGGGACTTAAAGAATGACATAACCGAGCCCTCTTTTGGTTTGAATGAAGGAATCCTTGGAGGATTCTTGGAGTTTGCGGCGGATATTCTTAATCAGCACTTCAATATTATTGGAATCACCTTCATAGTCGAAATCCCAAACGTGTTCGCGGATCCGGTCGCGTGAGAGGACTTGTCCTCGGTGACTCATCAGGTAAGCTAGAATTTCGTATTCTTTAGCAGTGAGGGGAATCAGTTGGTCAGCCTTCCAGACTTGTTGGCTGGTCAAATCAAGGGAGACGGAGCCGATTTGAATGAGAGAGGAGGTGACGTTGGCTTGTTCACGACGTGTGATTGCTCGCAGACGAGCTAGAAGTTCAGGAAATTCGAAGGGTTTGACTAGGTAATCATCTGCTCCTAAGTCCAGTCCTCGAACTTTATCTTCTAGGCTATCCTTGGCGGTTAGAAAGAGTACGGGAGTTTGCTTGCCCTGCTGGCGGAGAGTTTGAATAAGAGTAAAACCGTCCATTCGAGGCATCATGACGTCTACTACTAAAGCATCATAATTCGTTGTTGCTAAGTAATCCAAAGCTTCTTCTCCGTCATATGCTGCATCAACACTGTAGGCCTGGGTCTTGAGTAGTTTAACTAAGCTACGATTTAAGTCTAATTCATCCTCAACGATTAATAGTTTCATTCCGATCTCTTTTCTTTTTTCTCCAGTATAACAGAAGGGGTGAGAAAAACTCTTTCACAAATGTTGTTCGTGAAAGAGTCTTTATTTCAAACTATCCTCGCTCTTTTATTAGGTTTGCGTGCGGGGATTAGTAATCGCTGGGAGCTTCAGTCATGCTCAGATTTTTGGAATCTACTAAAATTTCCTGGAAGGTATCCCCATTTAGGATTTCGACTTGATAGGTAACAGCTTTGCTAGTGTTTTCAAGGCTGATATCCAAGATTTTTGCGGAAGGATATTCCTTTAGGAGAGCTTTTTCAACATCGGCGATGCTTTTTTCAGGTTTGGCTTTAAGTTTATCATCGGCTTCTAAGGGCTCTTCTGATTTACGAATAATTTTTCCACTATCAGCATTGAGTTCTAATTCAATTTCTTGATTCTTACTTTCGATGCGAACTTCATAAATGACTTGATTTTTTTCACGGTCTAGACTAATGTCGGTCACGGTTCCAGAACCGGCTGCTTTGAGTGCCGCCTTGGCTGCTGCTTCAAAGTTGAGTTTGGGATTTAATTTCATGATTTGCTGAAGAACTTGGTCTCGGTTGTCTCCCTGATCCCAATCATCATCATCTTCCCAGTCCCAATCAAATTGATCGTCCATCGCTTGAACCGTCTCAATGACTCTTGGGGCATTTCCTGTAGCATAGATGGTAGCAGCTCCTACAGCCCCACTTCCAAGAACCAGTGCAGAAGTCAGAAGCAACCATTTGTTCTTTAAAATTGTTTTCATAAAGTAAATTCCTCTTTTCATTTGGTATGCTTTTAGTATAAAAGAAAAAAATGAAGCGAAGATGAAGAGGAAGAATTTTTTTCAAAAAAGGATGTATCTATGAAATTAGTAGCAGTAAAACCTGAAGAATTTGAGTTGTTTGTGAAAGCCAATCAGGAGGCCTTTAATTATGGAGCCTTAGAGGAATTTGGGGTATGTGATCAGCATTTTGAAGAAGAGGGTCAAATTATCTCACGAGCGACGGTTCTAGAGTCACTCAAAACGGGTCAGGCCTATTGGATTGAGGTTAAAGGAGACAAGCAAGGAGGGGTTGTTGTTCAGCTAGAGAAAGAGCGAGGAGATTTGGATTTACTTTTTATTTCACCTCGAGTACACAGTAAGGGACTAGGCTTTCAAACATGGACTCAAATTGAAAAGATGTATCCCGAGATTGAAGTTTGGGAAACCACAACTCCTTATTTTGAAACAAGGAATATTCACTTTTATGTGAATAAGTGTGGCTTTCATATTGTTGAGTTCTTCAATCACTACAATCCCAATTCACAATTTGACGATGAGGAGAGTCGAATTCCCTTTTTCCGTTTCGAAAAGCGGATGAGATAATTCAGCTATCTCCTACTTTGAAAGTGTTTTTTTAGAAAAAATTCTGAAAAAGGGCTTGACACCTTTTTCAAAATAGTTTATTATACCCTTAACCTTAAAAATGGAGAAAGGAAAACTACGGTATGTTGAGAACTAGCCAAGCAACAGCAGTGAATCATACATATTTCTACAGCTACTTTTAGATAGTGTTTGTAGCCTGGTTTCATGGATACAAACACGACAACGTTTCGTTTGTATCTATGTAGCTGTGGTAGTTTTGACTGTACCTGCATAGATGATATATCTAGGTGGCAGGTCAAATCAGTCTGTTTCTTCATACAGTTGAATTGAAAAGGGGCCGTTTAGATAGCAGAAACGGTCCCATTTTTTGTATCCACACTCTGATTTAAGGAAAAGAAAAAAGAGGAGAACATTTATGCGATTTAAGAAGTTTTTGGTAGGCTCGGTAGCCTTTTTGTCCACAGTAGCCCTAGCAGCTTGTTCAACATCAAGTAGCAATAACGGAGAGACAAAAGTCGGAATTATTCAATACGCTGAGCATGATGCCCTAACGGCAACGCGTGAAGGCTTTATGGAAGCTCTTGAAAAAGCAGGATACAAAGAAGGCGATAATCTAACTGTAGATTTGCAAAATTCTCAAGGAGATCAAGCGAATCTCCAGACGATGGTTGAACAGCTTGCAGGAAAAAATGATGTTAACTTTGCGATTGCGACACCAGCAGCTCAATCCCTTTTGAGTGTTGACAGTGAAACACCATCGGTCTTTACAGCTGTGACGGATCCTGTATCTGCAGGTTTGGTAGATTCGATGGAAAAACCTGGTGGAAATATGACAGGTTCTGTTGATGCGAGTGACGTTAAAGGTCAACTGGATATGCTGCTCAAAGTAGTACCAGATACAAAAACAGTAGGGATTTTCTACAATTCCAGCGAGGTGAACTCTGAGGTTCAGGCCAAAGAAGCGGAAAAAATCTTGAAAGATAAGGGCATCAAGGTCGTTACGAAAACTGTCACAACAACCAATGATGTCCAACAAGCTGTAACTTCTCTTGCAGGTCAAGTGGATGCCATCTACTTCCCAATTGATAATACTGTCGCTTCGACTGCTAGCACTATTGGTGATGTCTTGAAAGAAGCAAAAGTCCCTGCCATGGGTAGTGACAATGCTGTGATTGATGCAGCCCTCTTTACCTACGGTGTTGATTACCATGCGATTGGTGTTCAAGCAGGTGAATTAGCTGTTGACATTCTTAAAGGAGAAAAACCAGCAGATTTGGCTGTGAAAACACCTGAAAAAGCAAGCATTGCAGTTAACGAAGAGATGGCGAAGGTTCTTGGAATTGATTCTGAAACAATCAAAGCATTAGAGAAATAGAAGGAATATAGATATTTATGAAAAAAATCGGAAAGTATTTACTGACCACCTCATTACTTGGTCTAGCGGTTCTGGGCTTGGCGGCTTGTTCGAGCACTCAGAGTCAGTCTGGAAATGCTAATGGCGTTAAGGTTGGAATCCTCCAGTACATGGAACACGATTCCCTTACAGCAGCTCGTGAAGGATTTGAAGCCGAATTGGCAGATAATGGTTACAAAGCAGGTGATCAGCTAACCTTAGATTACCAAAATGCTCAAGGGGATCAAGCGAATCTACAGACGATTTCGGAACAACTCATTAACAATAACGATCTAGTTCTCGCTATTGCGACACCAGCAGCACAAAGTTTGGCGACGGCTTCTACAGATACACCAGTTCTTTTTACGGCTGTTACGGACCCGCTTTCTGCAGATTTGGTGGAATCGATTAAAAAACCAGGTGGCATGTTAACAGGGACTAGTGACCAGGCTCCAATTGACAAACAGGTGGAGTTATTAGGGCAAGCCGTACCAGAAGCAAAAACAGTTGGTATTCTTTATAACACGAGTGAGCGAAATTCTGAAGTGCAGGTCGAAACAGCTCAACCACTTCTTGAAAAAGCAGGATATAAAGTGGTCTTGAAAGGTATTTCCAATACTAATGATGTTCAAGATGCGGTGACAAGCTTGATGAAGGATGTCGATGCTGTCTTCATTCCGACTGACAATACTGTGGCTTCAACGATGACCATGATTGGGGAACTTTCCGTAGCTAATAAGGTGCCTGTTATCGGTGGCTCTACTGATATGGTGGATGAGGGAGGACTTCTCACTTATGGAACCAACTATGAGGCTCTTGGTCGTCAGACAGCTAAGATGGCTTTGAAGATTTTGGATGGAGCGTCACCAGCTGATACAGCAGTTGAGTATCCTGAAACGGTCAGTCTTCATGTCAATGAAAAGATGGCTAAGAAATTGGGAATTGATACTAGTAAGCTAGCTGTAAAAGACTAATTGAAATGATTAGAGAAGTGGGATTGTTGTCCCAACCTCTTTAAAAGGAGTAGAACGTGGATCTTATTTTATCAAGTGTATCACAAGGTCTCCTTTGGTCTATCATGGCCATTGGAGTCTACGTGACTTATCGGATTTTGGATATTGCAGATTTGACAGCTGAAGGGGCCTATCCTCTTGGTGCAGCTGTAGCTGCAACTAGTATCGTGGGAGGGATGAATCCTCTGCTTGCGACCCTTTTGGCATTTGTAGCAGGAATGGGAGCCGGTTTGGTATCTGGGCTTCTCCACACCAAGATGAAAATTCCAGCTCTTTTGACAGGGATTGTTACCTTAACGGGATTGTATTCTATTAATTTAAAAATATTAGGAAAAGCCAATGTGGCGCTTCTTCGCCAGGAGACTCTAGTGACTCAATTGCAGGGGTTGGGCTTGAGTAAAACAACAGCTGTTCTGATTATTGGTAGTCTCTTTGTCGCAGTTGTGATTCTCTTGTTGACTCTGTTGATGAATACTCAAATTGGATTGGCCTTGCGATCTACAGGGGATAACATTCCTATGAGTGAGGCTAATGGTATTAATGTAAATCGCATGAAAATCTATGGATACATGCTCTCCAATGGTTTGATTGCTCTTTCTGGTGCTCTCTTGACACAAAACAATGGTTTTGCAGATTTGAACTCAGGGACTGGTACCATTGTTATTGGATTGGCCTCTGTTATCATTGCAGAAGTAATCCTTCGCAATTTGCGTATTGGCTGGCGTCTTCTCTCTGTGGTTTTAGGATCTATCATCTACCGTCTCATTATCTTGGCAATTTTGGAAATCCCAGGTATGGATGCTGATTTGGTGAAACTCTTCTCGGCAACTCTCTTGGCTGTGGTGCTCTTTGTTCCAGAAATTCAAAAGAAATTGCGCGTGCGTAAGATTAATGTGACAGACAAAAGGGCATAGGAGGGAAGCAAGATGACAAGTATTTTATCCATTCAAAATATTCATAAGACCTTTGAAGCTGGGACTATCAATGAAAACCACGTTCTCCGAGGAATGAATCTGGATGTCCAAGAAGGAGATTTCATTTCTATTATCGGAGGAAATGGAGCCGGAAAATCTACCCTCATGAATACCCTAGCCGGAACTTTAATGGTCGATTCTGGAGATATCTTATTAGAGGGTCAGTCTATTAAGACTATTCCAGCAGCTAAGCGGGCAGTTGATATCAGCCGTGTTTTCCAAGATCCAAAAATGGGAACCGCTTCTCGCTTGACCATTGAAGAAAACATGGCAGTTGCTTATCGTCGCGGTCAAAAACGTGGTCTTAGCTGGGGAGTAAAGGATTCTGAACGTCAAATTTTTAAAGAAGCTCTTAAAGAATTAGGCTTAGGACTTGAAAATCGGATGAAGGTCGATACTCAATTCCTATCTGGGGGTCAACGCCAAGCCTTGACACTTCTCATGGCTTCCTTGGTTAAACCCAAGGTTCTCCTTTTGGATGAACATACGGCTGCCCTAGATCCGAAAACCAGTGATATGGTTATGGACTTGACGAAAAAAATTGTTGAAAAAGATAAACTGACGGCTTTGATGATTACCCATAATATGGAAAATGCCATTGAATACGGAAACCGTTTGGTCATGCTTCACCAAGGACGAATTGTTGTTGATGTTAAGGGTGAAGAAAAAGCGAACTTGACCGTTCAAAACCTACTTGACCTCTTCCATAAAAACAGTGGTCATGCCTTGGTTGATGATGAAATGATGCTGTAATTCCATCAAAACTCTGTTATCGATTGTCCCTTCGTTTATTACCACTGGCTTGTTTTCGAAGCTGATGGTAGATTTGCTGGAGGAGCAACAAAAAGACCTGAATCGCTTAAAAGCGATTCAGGTCTTTTTTTCTTTTCCGAAGAAAAAGGGTGGGGTATATTGACTGAGAATTTGGAAGGTTTCTTGCGCTTTGTCAGGATTTTCACAGATGATGAGGCAAACGTCATCTCCACAGACAGTAGCGACGATTTGACTGAGAGCCATATTGTCTAAGATAGAGCCAAAAGCTTGGGCTTGTCCGGGGAGACTTTTGAGGATGACTTGGTGTTGAACCACGCGCATAAGTAGCAAGGAGTCTTCCATATAAAAACGCAGGCGTTGTTCCAAATTGTTGTTCGAAAGACTGACAGCTTGGTAGTAACTGCTGCCATTATTATTGATTTTGACGAGATTGAGATCCTTGATATCACGAGAAAGGGTGGCTTGGGTAACTTGGATTCCATTATCCCGAAGGCGTTCCTGTAATTGATCTTGGGTATGGATGTGTTCTTGACTAATCAAGGAACGAATCAATTGTTGGCGTAGAGTTTTTTTATACATGGGTTCTCCTTTCTGACATATCTAGTATAGCAAAAATTTTGAAAGGGGAAACAAAAGGGCGAGGTCTGTTCATGATATAATAACAGGTAAAAGGGGGAGCTTATGATTTCAAAAACAGATTATGACTACCTAAGATCTTTAGATGATTTTCGTTTTTTCCCAGCCTATGAATTTGATCAATTGGCAAGACAAACAAAGTTAAGACGGGCTAGTAAAGGACAGCGTCTCTTCTTTGAAGGGGATGTACGAAGTCATCTCTTTTGTGTGCAATCTGGCTATGTGAAGATTGAGATGTCTGATCATTCAGGAGCTTTTTACTACATGGATTTTATCCAGCATGGAACTATTTTTCCTTATGGGGATTTATTTTCAGAAGAATTGTATCATTTTTCAGCTTTGGCGATGACGGATGTTGTCTATTATGAATTGCCCGTTACTCTGTATGAGGAGTATTCGTTAGGGAATCCCAAACAAATGAAACATTTATACCAAAAGGTATCTAAGTTACTAGAGCTACATGAATTACGGATTCGAAATACAGTGACTTCCAATGCTAAAGATCGGGTTATTCAATCCTTAGGCATCCTCTTTTTGGAGATGCTGGAATCCGATGAGCGTACGCTTCCATTTAAGTTGACAACACATGAATTGGCTGATATGAGTGGGACAACCCGTGAGACGGTTAGCCGAGTGCTCAAGGAACTCAAGGAGGAGCAGAAAATCAAGGTGTCAGGCAAACATGTCTCTTACCTGGATCGTGATTATTTTTATCAATATACAAAATAAGGGGATGGCTTGCCATCCCCTTATAATAATGTCAAAATTTATAACTATTCATTGCTTACCCTTGAATGAAAAAAGCTATAACTTTTTCTATGAATTATGAATAAATATACAATTAACCCTGAAAAAGTGTGATTAAAACGACTTTCCTATTGTCGATTTTATCCGAAAAAGATTCTGGTAATCGCTTACAATAATAGTACAACAACAAAGAAAAGAGGTACGCATATGGTCCAAGAACAACCTATTAAGGTTTTTTCCGAAATTGGTCGTCTGAAAAAAGTGATGCTCCATAGGCCAGGTAAGGAGCTGGAAAACCTCATGCCGGACTATTTAGAGCGCATGTTGTTTGATGATATTCCATTCTTGGAAGAAGCGCAACGGGAACACGATGAATTTGCTCAAAAATTACGGGATGAAGGAGTCGAAGTTCTCTATCTGGAACAACTGGCAGCAGAATCCCTTGTAAATACTGAAGTTCGTCAAGCTTTCATTGAAGACTATATTGCGGAAGCAAATATTCGAGGACGGGCAACGAAGAAGGCAGTTAAGGCTCTATTAGAAGCTATTGAAAGTCCGAAAGATTTGATTGACAAAACCATGGCTGGAGTGCAAAAAGCAGAGTTGCCAGAGTTAAGTGAGGAAGAGCGTGGATTGACAGACTTGGTTGAGTCGGACTATCCATTCGCAGTTGATCCAATGCCTAACTTGTATTTTACGCGTGATCCATTCGCTACCATGGGACACGGGGTTTCGCTCAACCATATGTATGCAGAAACACGGAACCGTGAAACGCTTTATGGCAAGTACATCTTCCAACATCATCCTATTTACGGTGGAAATAAGGTTCCTTTGGTTTACTCACGGGATGAAACCACTCGTATTGAAGGTGGGGATGAATTAGTCCTTTCTAGAGATGTCTTGGCAGTAGGGATTTCTCAACGGACAGATGCAGCTTCGATCGAGAAGCTTTTGATGAATATCTTTGAAAAGAATCTTGGTTTCAAGAAAGTGTTAGCTTTTGAATTTGCCAATAATCGTAAATTCATGCATTTGGATACTGTTTTTACCATGGTTGACTATGATAAATTCACGATTCATCCTGAAATTGAAGGAGATTTGAAAGTTTATGCAGTGACTTATGAAGATGGTCAGCTGCATATCGAGCAAGAATTTGGAGAATTGGATAAGGTTCTAGCGGATGCTCTTGGTGTAGAATCAGTTGACTTGATTCGCTGTGGTGGTGACAGCTTAGTGGCTGCAGGGCGAGAACAATGGAATGATGGCTCTAACACACTGACCGTTGCCCCAGGTGTCGTGGTTGTTTATAAACGGAATACCATTACCAATGCTATTTTAGAATCGAAAGGGATTCGCTTGATTAAGATTGGTGGAAGTGAATTGGTTCGTGGACGTGGTGGACCTCGCTGCATGTCGATGCCATTTGAGCGGGAAGATTTAGCTTAAATTGCTTCCATTGTAAAGTCTGAAGTTGTCGGACAGAATTAAGAAATAGAAAGGAACAAATATGTCACAAGTATTTCAAAACCGTAGTTTTTTAGCAGAAAAAGATTTCACTCGCGCTGAACTGGAATATCTTATTGATTTCTCGGCTCATTTGAAAGATTTGAAAAAACGTGGAATTCCTCACCGCTACTTAGAGGGAAAAAATATTGCTCTTTTGTTTGAAAAAACGTCTACTCGTACTCGTGCAGCCTTCACCGTTGCTGCTGTAGACCTGGGTGCACATCCAGAATACCTTGGGGCCAATGATATTCAATTAGGTAAAAAAGAATCCACAGAAGATACAGCTAAGGTTCTTGGGCGTATGTTCGATGGAATTGAATTCCGTGGCTTTAGTCAAGATATGGTAGAAGAATTGGCAGAACATTCAGGTGTCCCAGTTTGGAATGGTCTGACAGATGCTTGGCATCCAACTCAAATGTTAGCAGATTACTTGACTGTAAAAGAAAACTTTGGACGTTTAGAAGGGATTAATCTTGTCTACTGTGGAGACGGACGTAACAACGTTGCCAATTCTCTATTGGTAACAGGTGCAATCTTAGGTGTAAATGTTCGTATTTTCTCTCCAAAAGAACTTTTCCCAGCTCCAGAAGTTGTGGACTTGGCAGAGGGATTTGCCAAGGAATCTGGTGCTCAGATTTTGGTAAGTGATAAGGCTGAAGAAGCTATCCCGGGTGCAGATGTTCTTTACACTGATGTATGGGTGTCAATGGGAGAAGAGGATAAATTTAAAGAACGTGTTGCATTGCTTCAACCTTACCAAGTAAACATGGACTTGGTAAAACTTGCAGCGAATGATGATTTAATTTTCTTGCACTGTTTACCTGCTTTCCATGACACGAATACTGTGTATGGGAAAGATGTTGCGGAAAAATTTGGTGTCGAAGAAATGGAAGTGACAGACGAAGTCTTCCGTAGCTCACATGCTCGGCACTTTGATCAAGCTGAAAACCGGATGCACACCATTAAAGCCGTTATGGCTGCGACCTTGGGAAATCTCTTTATCCCTAAAGTGTAATCGTTTAACCAATCTTTAGAGGGCGAGGCTGGTCTTAGCCTGGTCCTCTTTTTTAAAAGAAGGAGAATCATTCATGTCAAATCGTAAAATTGTTGTCGCTTTGGGAGGAAATGCTATTCTATCCTCAGACCCATCTGCAGCAGCACAAAAAGCAGCTTTGGTAGAAACTGCGAAACATTTGGTAAAACTAATCAAAAATGGGGATGAATTGATTATCACTCATGGGAATGGACCACAAGTTGGAAATTTGTTGCTTCAAAATTTGGCGGCAGATTCTGAAAAAAATCCAGCCTTTCCCTTGGATTCTCTAGTAGCTATGACGGAGGGGTCCATTGGATTCTGGTTACAAAATGCTTTGGAAAATGAATTGACCAAAGAAGGGATTGAAAAAGAAGTGGCCTCCGTCATTACTCAAGTGGTAGTGGACAAGGCCGATCCAGCTTTTGAAAATCTCTCCAAACCAATTGGTCCCTTCTACACAGAAGAAGAAGCGAAAATGGAATCTGAGAAAACAGGTGCAACCTTTAAAGAAGACTCTGGGCGTGGTTGGCGGAAAGTTGTTGCTTCTCCAAAACCAGTCGGTATCAAAGAAATTGGTACAATCCGCACTTTATTAGAAGTGGGAGGGATTGTGATTGCGGCTGGTGGGGGTGGTGTCCCAGTGGTTCAAGAAGAAGATGGTACTTTAACGGGTGTTGAAGCAGTTATTGATAAAGATTTTGCTTCTCAGACGTTGGCAGAACTAGTGGATGCAGATTTATTTATCGTCTTGACTGGTGTTGATTACGTCTTTGTCAACTACAACAAACCAGACCAACGGAAACTAGAGCAAGTAACCGTTGCAGAGTTGGAAGACTACATCCAGCAAGAGCAATTTGCCCCAGGTTCGATGTTGCCTAAAGTTCAAGCAGCCATTGCCTTCGTTAACCATAGACCAGAGTCTAAGGCAGTCATTACATCCTTAGAAAATCTTGGAGCTCTAATTGAAAATGATAGCGGAACAATCATCGTGAAAGCTTAAGAAACTTCTAATCAATAATAGTTTGACATGAGATGGGTTAGTAAGTGATGGAGTGAGGAGAGTGCATTGAGCGATTGTCCTAAAGGATCAACTTCTCATCACACTCCTCTTATCTATCTGTTATCAAGTATCTATAAGCAAGGGTTTCAGGATGAATTGTATCGGAACATTCTGGCTACAATTTCACTTGAAAACGGCTCAATTTAGACAGATTATGGGAGGTTTTGTGATGGGGGAAAAAGAGAAAAAAGGTTTTACATTGCCTTCATCTTATACAATATTGATGCTCATTATTGCTCTTATGGCGGTGATGACATGGATTATTCCTGCTGGTCACTATCAAGTGGATGATGGTGGGAATTTGGTGGCAGGTACCTATGAGAGGGTTGCTCAAAATCCACAAGGGGTTTATGATGTATTTATGGCTCCCGTTCGTGCCATGCTTGGTCATGGTGCAACAGACGCAGCGATTAGCGTAGCATTCTTTATCATTATGGTTGGTGCATTCTTGGGAGTTGTGAATGAAACAGGTGCACTTGATGTGGGAATCGCTTCGATTGTTAAACGTTTCGAGGGTCGTGAAAAATGGTTGATTTATGTTCTGATGCCGCTGTTTGCATTAGGAGGTTCAACCTATGGCATGGGGGAAGAAACGATGGCCTTCTACCCACTTCTTATTCCAGTGATGATGGCAGTTGGTTTTGATAGTATTACTGGCGTAGCGATTATTTTACTAGGTTCTCAAATCGGTTGTTTGGCTTCTACCGTAAATCCGTTTGCAACAGTTGTCGCTTCTGATGCTGCAGGTATCAGCGTTGCGGATGGAATGGTCTGGCGTTTAGTATTTTTTGTTGTTACGCTTTTGATGGGTGTCATCTTTGTTGCTAATTACGCTGAGAAAGTGAAAAACGATCCAACCAAGTCTCTGGTTTATAAGCAACGTGAAGCGGATAGGAAGTATTTTAATGTCACAGCAAGTCAAGAAGTGAATGCGGCATTGACACCAGCTCAAAAACGTGTTCTATGGGTATTTGTGTTCACATTTATACTCATGATTTGCAGCTTTATTCCATGGGAAGATTTGGGTGTGACAATCTTTGTGCAGTTTAATGATTGGTTGATTGGTCTTCCAATCATCGGTCAGGCTGTTGGCTCTTCAACAGCTGCTCTAGGTACTTGGTATTTCCCAGAAGGTGCCATGCTTTTTGGTATCGCAGGTATTGTCGTTGGTCTTGTTTATGGGATGAGTGAAGAACGTTTGGTAAAAGCGTTTATGTTTGGTGCAGCGGACATTTTTAGTGTAGCCTTAATCTGCGCCATTGCGCGTGGAATTCAGGTTATTATGAATGATGGTATGATTACTGCGACTATTCTTCACATGGGCGAAGCAGGATTGAAAGGTTTGTCTCCGCAAGTATTTATCGTGTTGACTTACCTCTTTTATCTTCCAATGTCTTTCTTGATTCCATCTACATCGGGTCTTGCAGGTGCTTCTATGGGAGTTATGGCACCACTTGCAGAGTTTGTAAATGTACCAGCGAGTTTGGTTATCACAGCTTTTCAAGCTGCATCAGGTGTTTTGAACTTGGTTGCTCCAACATCAGGAATTGTAATGGGGGCCTTGGCACTGGGGCATGTTGAAATTGGTACTTGGTATAAATTTGTAGGGAAGTTTATTGCAGGTATTGTCGTCGTCTCTGTAGCTATTTTGGTCATTGCGACCTATTTCTAATTGAAATTCTGAGTCAGGTTCTATCTTTCAAACAGATGAAACAGTTGGCTCAGTTTTTCCTTTTGTATGATTGAAAGGGGAAATCATGAGAGCAAATTTTATTCGGTCATCCCATAAAGAGGCCTGCATTCAGGCTATCCAAGAACTGGTTGCTTTTCCTTCTGTTTTACAGGAACATCAAGCGGACACTCCGTTTGGTCAAGCAATCCAGCAGGTTCTTGAGCATACTCTGGCTTTGACGGAAAAAATGGGGTTTAAAACATACTTAGATCCGGCTGGCTATTACGGCTATGCTGAAATTGGACAAGGTGAAGAACTATTGGCCATTCTTTGTCATCTAGATGTTGTGCCGGCTGGTGATCTTAGTCAATGGCAGACACCGCCCTTTGAGGCTGTGGTACAGGGAGATTTTATTATTGGGAGAGGCGTTCAGGATGATAAAGGTCCTTCGATGGCAGCTTTATTTGCGGTTAAAGCCCTACTGGATGCAGGAGTCCAGTTTCATAAACGGATTCGTTTTATTTTTGGGACAGACGAGGAGACCTTATGGCGTTGTATGAACCAGTACAATCAGCTGGAAGAAGTTGCAACAATGGGATTTGCACCTGATTCGTCCTTCCCCTTGACCTATGCTGAAAAGGGATTGTTACAGGCTAAATTACTTGGGCCAGGTCATCCTTCTTTGAGTGTTGAAGCTGGGACAGCCTATAATGTAGTACCTGCCAAAGCTAGCTATTCTGGCCATCTATTAGCAGGAGTTATTGCAGAATTGGAAGAATTAGGATTTGACTACGAAATCGATGATGATCAAGTTATGGTTCTCGGCCTCGCTCGGCATTCGAAAGATGCTGCTGAGGGTGTCAATGCCATTGTTCGTTTAGCAAAGGCTTTGGAGCGTTTTGAGGGGCACCCAGCCCTAGACTTTATTGTGAATGGAATTGGTGAAGATGCTACAGGTTTCTCATTGTTGGGTGATGTGACGGATGAGCCTTCGGGAACACTCAGTTTCAATATTGCAGGCTTAACAATTAGTGCAAAAAAATCAGAGATTCGTTTAGATATTCGTATTCCTGTAACAGTGGATAAAGATGCTTTAGTTTCTACATTAGAAACCAAAGCGCAATCCTATGGTTTGTTGTATGAAGAATACGATTATCTAGCTCCTTTGTATGTACCACTAGACAGTCAGTTAGTTTCCACGCTCATGTCTGTTTACCAAGATAAGACAGGGGATTTGGTGAGTCAACCGATTTCCTCTGGTGGAGCTACCTTTGCTCGTACGATGCCGAATTGCGTGGCCTTTGGTGCGTGCTTTCCAGGCACAGAGCAAACAGAGCATCAGGAAAATGAGCGAATGCCATTAGAAGATCTCTATCAGACAATGGAGATTTATGCGGAAGCAGTCTATCGCTTAGCTGCAGAATAAGCATGGTCAGTGTTGTTTCTCTTTAGATTCCTTAGTGGATGATATTTTTGAAAGAAGTAGATTGCGTCAGTCTACTTCTTTCTTTTATAATAAAAGATAAAAGGAGAAGAGCCTATGGATATTCAAGCATTTGGGGTTGAAGAATGGTTAA
This sequence comes from Streptococcus sp. 10F2, assembly GCF_054331515.2. Taxonomy (NCBI): domain Bacteria; kingdom Bacillati; phylum Bacillota; class Bacilli; order Lactobacillales; family Streptococcaceae; genus Streptococcus; species Streptococcus sp. 10F2. The sequence continues at coordinate 54,110 of NZ_JBTGGE020000006.1, forward strand.
ACATCTGGGAGAAGGATGCGGTTTATGATATTGCGGGCTCATCTATTGCTTCCCTGACTTTAGATGAGATTCTGGAAATTGGGGATACGGGTAAGGAAGTTCTGTTAGAGCAGCTTTTTGCGAAAAAAATGAACTATGGTTGGATTGAAGGATCTCCGGAGTTCAAAAAAGAAGTGGCTAGACTGTATCAAAAAGCCCAGCCTAATCAAATTCTTCAAACAAATGGGGCTACTGGGGCTAATTATTTGGCACTTTATGCGCTCGTGGAGCCGGGAGACCATGTGATTTCTATGTACCCAACTTATCAGCAATTGGTGGATATTCCACGTTCCTTTGGAGCTGAAGTGAGCCTTTGGAAGATTCAAGAGGAGAATCAGTGGCTGCCCTCCTTGGAGGAGTTGAGAAGCTGGATTCGTCCAGATACTAAGTTGATTTGTATCAATAATGCGAATAACCCAACGGGTGCTGTTATGAATCGGAACTATTTGGAAGAATTGGTGAAGATGGCGCGTGAGGTGGGTGCCTATATTCTGTCGGATGAGGTCTATAAACCGCTAGAACTGGGGCTAGATGTACCACCGATTTTTGATCTCTATGAGAAAGGGATCTCTACTAACAGTGTCTCTAAAACTTATTCTGTTCCTGGGGTTCGTGTCGGTTGGATTGTTGCCAATGATGAATTGTCTGATAAATTCCGGAAGTACCGTGATTATACTATGATTTCTGCGGGTGTCTGTGATGATTTCCTAGCAACACATATCTTGCGCCACAAGGACCTTATTTTGGAACGTAATCGCTCGATTGTCTGTGCTAACTTGGAAATTGTTAGAAAGTGGGTGGAGCAGGAACCACGGGTATCAGTAATACTCCCTCGGCATGTCTCTACTTCCTTTATCAAACTGAATATTCCAGAGGAGACGGAGACTTTTTGTATCCGCTTATTGAAGGAGACCGGTGTGCTATTAGTTCCAGGGAATCGCTTTGATATGCCGGGCTATGCCCGCCTAGGTTATTGTACTCAGACCGAGATTTTGGAAAAGGGGTTAGAACTTCTTTCTCAGTTTTTACGGCAGTTTGATGAGTGAGGCTCAGAATCTTAGGAATTTTCGTATTTTTAGAATTGAAAGAGAGATTGGTCTGCCCAGTTTTGCTTTTGGATGTAGGAGAATCAGAATTGTTCCGAAATTGAAAATAAAGTGGTATGATAGAGGATAAGTTTTCAGAAAATATGGAGGAAGTAAGATGAAAAAACCATTAATTGGTATAGCAGGAAGTGTATTGCTGACAAAGTATGGTTCTTCTGAAGGTTACCGCCGTGCTTATGTTAATGAAGATTATGTTCAATCTGTTCTCCAAAATGGGGGAATCCCAGTCATTATCCCTATTGTAGATAGTTTAGAAGCCATCGAGGCCTATGTTGAACAAATTGATGCTTTGATTCTATCTGGCGGTCATGATGTGACTCCTCAATACTATGGAGAAGAACCCAAACCTAAAATTGGTCAAACCTGGGAATTGCGGGATTGGTTTGATTCAACCTTGCTAGAGAAGGCCTTGGAGAAAAAGATGCCGGTTTTGGGAATTTGCCGTGGTATGCAAGTTATGAATGTTTTCCATGGTGGAAGTTTGTGGCAAGATTTATCTTATATGGAGAATCTTGAAGTTCGGCATATGCAAGGCAATATGCCCCATCAGACAACCCATTTAGTAGATGTCGAAGAAGGCAGCAAACTCTACGAGATGATGGGACAAGAAAAGCATGTAATGGTTAATACTTACCATCACCAGGCAGTGCGAGAGCTTGGGGATGGTTTCAAGGTGACAGCGGAATCAGCGGATGGAGTGATAGAAGCTATTGAAAATGATGCTTATCCGTTTTATGTGGGTGTCCAGTGGCATCCAGAAATGTTGCATCAGTCAGTTCCGATTATGAATAACTTATTTGCTGGTTTGATTGAAGCTAGCCAACCCTAGTTCTTACTCTGGAGGTTTGCCGTGGAGGAAAAAGATGTGCTGGTCGTTGCGGGTCAGTTTGCCTACTTAATGTTAACAAGTGGGGCTGAAACGGGGCGTGTAGAGTCTAGTATTGATTATGTTGGTAGGGCTCTTGGAGTTCCCATCATCTGCCATGTGACCATGACATCAATTTTGTTAGTCAATCAAGACAGTGGTCGTTCTTTTGTTGTAAAAGTTCCTCGCTACCAGGTTGACTTGCAGATGGTTCATGATTTGAATCATCTGTCCCGGCAGTTGGTTCAAGGTCAGGTCGATTTTGAGACTTTCCGTTTGGAAGTAGAGCGCTTGTCTCAGGGAGTCCCTCATTTCCCTTTATGGCAGCAGTATATGGGAGCTGGTTTTGTTTCCATGGCTCCAAATTTGGTGGAGTTAGCTCCGTTATCGGATTTTCTTTTGACTTTCTTCTTGGGGATTTTTGCCCATTTTCTCAACAGGGAGGCTAGTCGCTTAATGGTTCCCCCTTATTTGGCTGTAGGTGTCTCTGCTTTCGTAGTCGCATTGTTAACGAATGGTTTTTACCACTTAGGCTGGGGGCAGACTTTTGAAGTTTTAGTGATTTCTTCTCTAATGCCCTTGGTACCAGGTGTGGCCTTAACCAACTCGCTACGGGAACTTTTGGGAGGGCATACCATTTCTGGCTTGGTCCGGGCTGTGAATGCGCTTTTGATTGCGGCCTCGATTGGTGGAGGTGTTATGATGGCAAATCTTTTATTTAAGGCTCTGATCTAGGAGGTGGGAGATGATCTTTTTCTTAGGTTTTGTCCTAAGTTTCTGTGGTAGTTTGGGCTATGGAATGGTGGTGAATGCTCCTCGCCAAACCTTGTTGAGTTCTGCTATTACAGGTGGTCTGTCTTGGATAGCGTATCTTTCAATTATGGAAATGATAGGTGGTATTTGGTTAGCGAATTTGGTGGCCAGTCTGATGATTGGTATCTTGTCAAATTATTTTGCCAAACGTATCGGGACACCTGTCAATATTTTATCGATTCCTTGCATGATTTCCTTGGTGCCTGGGGGTACAATTGCCACGTCCATGCGCTATTTTGCCCAAGGGGAGGTTTTGCAGGGGCAGTCCTTTTTTGTTCAGACCTTGCTAATTTGTTTTTCTCTTGCCCTTGGTTTTGTTTTGGCGGAAGGAGTGGTGTTCTTAGGGAGAAAAATAAGAAAATCCTGAGTCATGACTTGCCAAAGATGCGAAATTGTGGTAATATTTTACGGTATGTGGTGTAGAACCCTTAAAACTAAATAGGAGGAATGACGAAATGGCAAAAGTATGTTATTTTACAGGTCGTAAAACTGTATCTGGTAATAACCGCTCTCATGCGATGAATAAAACAAAACGCGCAGTTAAACCAAATCTTCAAAAAGTTACAATTTTGGTTGACGGTAAACCTAAAAAAGTTTGGGCTTCAGCTCGTGCGCTTAAATCAGGTAAAGTTGAACGCGTTTAATCAAGCTTAAAAAAGAGGTTGGATTTCCAATCTCCTTTTTTATTTGCTGTGCTGTGAAAGGCTTTGACAGTTGGGCTAGATTTGTGCACCTATCCCAAAATGTGGTAAAATAGGCTATAAGAAAATTGAGGTGGAAGAAGATGACAGTAAAAATCAATACGCGTGATGGTCAGATTGAGTTGACTGATGATGTCATTGCGACCATTGTTGGTGGTGCAGCGACGGAGATTTTTGGTGTGGTTGGTATGGCTAGTAAGAATGCTATCAAAGATAATTTCCAGGCTCTTCTAGGTCGGGAAAACTACTCCAAGGGAGTTGTGGTTCGCAGTAACGAGGCCGGGGATATCGAGGTGGATGTCTATACTGTACTAAGCTATGGCACTAAGATTAGTGAGGTTTCACGGAATATTCAAGAACGTGTTATCTTCAGTCTAGAAAATCAACTGGGTATTTCTGCTAAGGCAGTCAATGTTTATATCCAAAATATTAAAATTGTAGGAGAGTAGTCGTGGCAAATATTACAACCAGTTTATTCCAGGAGATGGTTCAAGCAGCTGCCACTCGCTTGACCAATCAAGCTGAATATGTAAACTCATTGAATGTTTTCCCTGTTCCAGATGGAGACACGGGGACTAATATGGGAATGACCATTGAAAATGGTGCTAAGGAAGTTGCAGACAAGCCCGCGCAGACAGTGGCAGAAGCCGCTAATATCTTTGCGAAGGGACTCTTGATGGGTGCCCGTGGGAATTCAGGAGTTATTACCTCCCAATTGTTCCGTGGTTTCTCTCAAGGTGTTAAGGATCTTGAAGAGTTAGATGGAGCTGCCTTGGCTCATGCTTTCCAATCTGGTGTTGAGGTTGCCTATAAGGCTGTTATGAAGCCTGTAGAGGGGACAATCCTCACAGTATCCCGTGGAGCTGCAATTGGAGCGGTTAAGAAGGCTGAGACTAGCAATGATGCTGTTGAAGTTATGGAAGCAGCGCTTGAAGGGGCTAAGGCTGCCTTGGCTAAGACTCCAGATATGTTGCCTGTATTGAAAGAAGTCGGTGTTGTCGATTCTGGAGGACAAGGGCTTGTTTTCATTTATGAAGGTTTTTTGTCTGCCCTAAATGGAGAATATATTGCTTCTGAGGACTTTGAAGCAACACCAGCTATGATGGGTGAGATGATTAATGCAGAGCACCATAAGTCTGTAGCAGGTCATGTTGCGACTGAGGATATAACGTTCGGTTACTGTACCGAGATTATGGTCGCACTGAAACAAGGTCCAACCTATGTGAAGGACTTTGATTACGATGAATTCCGTAATTATCTCAATGACCTTGGGGACTCCCTTTTGGTTGTTAATGACGATGAAATTGTAAAAGTTCACGTCCATACAGAAGATCCTGGATTGGTCATGCAAGAGGGCCTTAAATATGGTTCTTTGGTAAAAGTGAAAGTGGACAATATGCGTAACCAGCATGAAGCACAGGTTGAAAAAGAAGCCTCCCAAGCTACGGACAGTAAAGGTCCTCGCAAGGAGTATGCGGTAGTAGCAGTCGTAGCTGGTCAAGGAATGGCTGAGATTTTCCGTGCTTCTGGTGCAGACTATGTGATTGAAGGTGGTCAGACAATGAACCCGTCTACGGAAGACTTCGTCAAAGCTATTGAAGAAGTTAATGCGGACAAGGTTATTCTCTTACCAAATAATAAAAATATCTTTATGGCTGCACAATCTGCCGCAGAAGTCGTGGAAGAATCTGCTGCAGTAGTTGAAAGCCGGACAGCTCCTCAGGGATTGACGAGTCTTTTGGCCTTTGATCCAAGCCGTAGCTTGGAGGAGAATCAAGAACGGATGACTCAAGCTCTGGAGGAAGTGGTTTCAGCATCTGTAACCCATGCCGTTCGTGATACGACCATTGATGGTTTGGAAATTCATGAAAATGATTTTCTAGCCATGGTAGAAGGTAAAATTGTAGCTTCCAATGCTGATCTTGAAACTGCTCTTGATTTGATGGTTGATAAAATGGACTTGGATGACAAAGAGATTTTCAGCATCTATGTTGGCGAAGAAGGTTCAGAAGAGTTTGCGGAAGGTCTTCAAGAAAAATTAGAGCATCGTTTTGAAGATTTAGAAGTTGAAATTTTCCCAGGGAATCAGCCGGTTTATCCGTATATTTTCTCAGCAGAGTAAACGTAAAAGCAATACCTCGATCCGTTGTTTTCGAGGTATTTTTTTGCTAGATTGAGCTTGTTGCTTGAATAAAAAAGTTGTGTTTGGTATAGTAAATATGGAAGTGATAGGACGTTAGACAGGATTTCGATCAAAATTAGACACTTTCAGAATTTATCATTGAGAATGGGACTTGCAAGCCGCTATATTGTTCAGATAACTATTCTTGTTGGCTGAATCTTATGGGAATTCTTTTTAATATAATTGACAAGCTGTCTAAAATGATTTACAATGAATGTCTGGAGATAATAAATATAGGGAGGATACCATGGCTAAGTCTAACTTTGAAAAAGTCGAGACAGTAGTAGGTTGGGTACGTGATAAAAAAATCACTGGTTACCGCATTTCAAAAGAAACTAATGCTCGTGAAATGTCTATTATTGCTCTAGCACAAGGTCGTGCACAGGTGAAAAATATTTCATTTGAGACTGCATTGGGATTGATTGATTACTACGATAAGAATCACGATAAATTCGACGATGCGTAGTCATTCCTAGATAAAATCGGTTAGAAAAGAATTAGGATACCCTTTTTTCTAGCCGATTTTTTATTGTCCAGAAATGCTGAAAGGAAGTCTACATGACAAAAGTACAATTAACTGGTTTTCAATTGAAAGTCCTAGCCTTATTGGGTATGATTATTGATCATGTTTATACGCATTTTGGGGACTTATTAGGATTACCATTTTGGGTTTCCTGGATTGGACGCTTTGTAGCACCGCTTTTCCTTTTTCTTTTGATGGAGGGTTTTTGTCATACCTCTAATCGCAAGGCTTACTTTTTACGATTATTATCGGGGGCTGGTCTGATGCTGATTATTAATATCCTCCACAATTGGTTGACAGGCAACTATCTTAATCCTCTCACAGGAAACTTCGATATTTGGCTCTTGATAAATGGGAACAATATATTTCTAACTCTAGCCTGTTTCTTTTTAATCTTTACTTTGGTAGATCAAATTAGAAAAGCGAGTTCAGGTTCTTGGTTAAAAATTCTTTACCTTTTACCTTTGCTTCTCTTTACCTTGATGACCGAAGGAGGATTGTATTTATTGCCACTTGGATTAATTCTGGCTGTCTTTCCAGGTTCGAAAAGAGCTGCTACTACTGTGCTCTTGGTGACGTCTATAGGTTTAGGTTTGAAGACTTTTATTAGTTATCAAGGGATGTCCGACTTCTATCCAGATTTATGGACTTATTTAGCCTATGATCATCAATTTATGCAATGCTTGGCTATTCCACTGATTGCTGCTTATAATGGGCAACGTGGAGGTCAGGAAAAATCTTGGGAGAAGAATCTATTCTATATTGCTTATCCCTTACATTTGACTCTTATTTATATGGTTGAATCTTTGCTACCATAGTATTTTCAATAACAGAAAAAGCTTCCCAAAAATCGGAAATGTCATTAAGTTAAGGATTTCGAAAGCTCGATTTATGAGCTTTCGAAATCCTTTTTTTGCTATACTTAGGCTAAAGGAGGTGGATAGAATGCCAAATCAAGTAAAGAAGCAACTACGAAAAAG
>NZ_JBTGGE020000007.1:0-53929 GCF_054331515.2 Streptococcus sp. 10F2
ATCGATTTAGATGGAAGTTATTGCCGATACTTTATCTGAATGTAGCTGATGAGTGATACGTTACAATTCTTCCATTTGATTATTTAGGAACTCTGTTTGGTTTGGGATAGAGATTAGGGTATAATAGTAGTAAAAGATTCAGATGGGATATAGATATGAGGATAGCAGATTATAGTGTGACGCGTGCTGTTTTGGAACGTCACGGCTTTACGTTTAAGAAATCATTTGGGCAGAACTTTTTGACAGATACCAATATTTTGCAGAAAATCGTAGATACTGCTGAGTTGAGCAAGGAAGTTAACGTCATCGAGATTGGACCAGGGATTGGTGCTTTAACAGAATTTTTAGCAGAACAAGCAGCAGAAGTTATGGCTTTTGAGATTGATGAGCGTCTGATTCCGATTTTGGGAGAGACCTTGGCTGATTTTGACAATGTTCAAGTGGTACAGGCTGACATTCTCAAGGTTAATTTGACAGAGCAGTTGCGTCGTTTCCGAAATCCAGACCTGCCGATTAAGGTTGTTGCTAATTTGCCGTATTACATCACAACTCCTATTCTTATGCACCTTTTGGAAAGTGGTATCCCTTTTGCGGAATTTATTGTGATGATGCAAAAGGAAGTAGCGGATCGCATCTCGGCGCAGCCGGGGACGAAGGATTATGGCTCCCTATCGGTCGCTGTCCAGTACTATATGGAGGCAAAGGTGGCCTTTATTGTTCCACGGACGGTTTTTGTTCCTGCGCCGAACGTGGATAGTGCTATTTTAAAAATGACACGTCTCCCTCAACCGGCCGTAGAAGTTTCCGATGAGGACTTTTACTTTAAGCTGGTTAAGGCCAGTTTTCACCATCGCCGAAAGACACTTTGGAATAATTTGCAGGCCTATTTTGGTAAAGATCCAGAAACTAAGGACTGGCTTAGCCGATCTTTGGATGCGGCTGGCATTGCGCCAAGTGTAAGGGGAGAGACACTTGGGCTGGAAGAATTTGCTAGCCTAGCGAAAGCACTTGAGGATCAGAAAGGATAAGAACGAATTTGCAAGGACGCATTATCAAGGCCTTGGCTGGTTTCTATTATGTAGAGGCGGAAGGTCAGATCTATCAAACTCGAGCTCGAGGAAATTTCCGGAAAAAAGGCCAGACTCCTTATGTGGGAGATTGGGTTGAGTTTTCTGCGGAGGAGCAGTCGGAAGGTTACATTTTGGCAATTTTAGAGCGTAAAAATGAACTAGTTCGGCCTCCGATTGTTAACATTGATCAGGCGGTCGTTCTGGTATCTGTTCGAGAGCCAAATCTGAACTTGAATCTCTTGGATCGGTTTCTGGTTTTGTTAGAGCACAAGGGAATTTCTCCGATTATTTACTTGACAAAAACAGACTTACTGGAGGATTCGGCAGAGCTCATTCCAATCCAGGAAATCTATGCGAGTATTGGCTACCCGGTGGTTAGTCGGCCAGAGGATCTGGAGCCACTCTTGCATGATCAGCTGACGGTCTTTATGGGTCAGACTGGGGTCGGCAAGTCAACCTTGCTAAACCGCTTGGCTCCAGATCTGGAGTTAGAGACAGGAGAGATTTCTTCTAGTCTTGGACGTGGCCGCCATACAACGCGGGCTGTAACCCTTTATGATCTCTTTGGAGGTAAGATTGCGGATACGCCAGGCTTCTCTTCTTTGGATTATGAAATCAATCAGGCAGAAGACTTGAATAACGCCTTTCCGGAAATTCGAAGGTTTAGCCATGATTGTAAATTCCGGACTTGTACCCATCGCCACGAACCGGCTTGTGCCGTGCAGCCAGCCGTGGAGGAAGGTGCTATTGCACCTTTCCGCTATGACAATTACTTGCAGCTCCTAAGCGAGGTGGAGCAGCGCCGTGTGACCTACAAAAAGGGAGGAAAAAAATGAGAAAATTCTTAATCGCCCCATCGATTCTAAGTGCAGACTATGCGAATTTTGAGTCGGATATGAAACGAATTGAAGCTAGTGGTGCGGAGTATGTGCATATTGATATTATGGATGGTCACTTTGTACCCAACATTAGTTTTGGTGCAGGAGTTGTTGCCAGTCTCCGCCGCCATAGTCAGTTGGTTTTTGATTGCCATCTGATGGTGAGCAATCCAGAGAGTCATCTGGAAGAATTTGCGCGTGCGGGAGCGGATATCATCAGCATTCATGTGGAAGCTACTCCTCATATTCATGGGGCCTTGCAGCGTATTCGTCAATTAGGAATGAAAGCGAGTGTGGTCATTAATCCTGGGACACCCGTTTCAGCTATTGAGCACGTGCTAGGCTTGGTCGATCAAGTGTTGGTAATGACCGTCAATCCTGGTTTTGGAGGTCAAGCTTTCCTACCAGAGACTCTGGATAAGATTCGTCAATTGGCAGCTTTACGTGAGAGTAAAGGCTTGGATTTTGATATTGAAGTTGACGGAGGTATTGACGATAAGACCATTGCACTAGTAGCAGAGGCAGGAGCCAATGTTTTTGTGGCTGGTAGCTATTTGTTTAATGGAGGTCTGGAAGAGGGGATGGACAAGCTCCGCCAGACGTTAGCTGAGCATGACTAAGATTGTGATTGTCGCAGGAGGGCCTTTGGGGCTCTCTTTGCCACTTGAGAATCAGGTGACGATTGGAGTTGATCGCGGTTGCTTAACACTATTGGAAGCAGGTTTATCGCTGGATTGGGCTGTTGGCGATTTTGATTCAGTTACGGCTGAAGAGAGGCAACAGATTTTAGAAGTGGCCCAGCATGTGGTGGAGTTACCTGCTGAGAAGAACGATACGGATTTAGAGGTTGCTCTTCGCGTGGTGTTAGAGCATTTTCCAGAGGGAGATGTAGTGGTTTATGGGGCCTTGGGAGGTCGTTTGGATCACAGTTTGGCTAATTTATTTTGGCCTAGTCAGGCAGAGTTTACTCCGTTGTTGGGGAGAGTTCGCTTGTTGGATGCTGAAAACTTAGTGGTTTATCGAGGATCTGGTTGGCAGCAACTTGAGCCGGAACTAGGTTACGACTATATTTCCTTTCTACCAGAACAGGGAAGTGCTTTTGAGATAGAGGGAGCCAAGTATCCTCTAAATGCTTCTAATTATTTTTTTAAAAAAATTTATGGATCTAATGAGTTCTTAGACCGTCCGATTGCTGTGAGGGTCCAAAAGGGCTATGTGATCATCATCTATTCACGGGATAGGAAGTAGTCATGGAAATTATTCTGATTATGTTGGGAGTAGCCAATCTTTTCTTGGGTTACCAGCTTTACCAATGGTTATTGCGGGGGCGAGAAGAGGAAAAACGGGAATGGGACAATCATATGGACCGCATGTCGGATCAAATTGATTATCGTTTTGCGGAATTGGCGAAGGATGCTCAAGTACGGGAAGGAAAGTTGGAATTGCAGTTGAGCGATCGATTGGCTAGCCAACAAGCTGGAATCCAGGAGGAAATGCAGGACTTGCGTGCAGAAGTGCGAATGAGCCTGGCTCAAAATAGAGAGCAGACGGAGCAAGGGATGCGACGCTTGCAAGAATCTAATGAAGCTCGCTTGGAGGCTATGCGCCAAACCGTAGAAGAAAAATTGGAAACGACGCTTCAAAGTCGTTTGCGGGCATCTTTTGAAACAGTTTCCCAACAATTGGAAAGTGTCAATAAAGGTTTGGGAGAAATGCGAACGGTAGCTCAAGATGTAGGCAATCTCAATAAAATTCTCTCGGGTAATAAAAGTCGAGGAATTTTGGGGGAGATTCAATTAGGACAGATTTTAGAAGATATCCTAGCTCCGCATCAGTATGAGAAAGAATTTGTCTTGGTACCTGAGTCGCGGAATCGAGTTGAGTATGCCATCAAGTTTCCTGGACAAGCGGATGAGGTGGTGTATCTCCCGATTGATGCTAAATTTCCGATGGATTCGTATTATCGTCTGGAGTCGGCTTTTGAAGTGGGGGATAAGAATGCTGTAGTAGCCGCTCGTAAAGATTTGTTACGTGCAGTTAAAGGATTTGCCCGGGATATAAAAAATAAGTACTTGGCTCCTCCCCGAACAACGGATTTTGGAATTTTATTTTTACCAACAGAAGCTCTCTACGCAGAGCTGGTACGAGAACCTCAGTTTATGGACCAGTTGCGAAAAGAGGAAAATGTAGTCTTGGCTGGCCCATCGACCTTGGCAGCTCTGCTAAATTCTTTGGCGGTTGGTTTCAAAACCTTACATTTACAGAAGAATGCTGAGGACATCAGTTTTGTTCTTTCTGCGGTAAAAAAGGAGTTTCAAAACTTTGGCCGAGTCTTGGATAAGACTCAGGATCAGTTGCGAATGGCTAGTGGTAGCCTTGAGCAGTTAATTGGCGTGAGAACTAGAGCCATTGAACGTAGCCTACGTCAGATCGAGGTAGAGGAAGCCTTAGACCTGAATCAATTACTCATGTGGACCGAGGAGGTAGAGGATGAAGATTAATCAAATGAAAAAGGACGAGCTTTTTGAAGGATTTTACCTGATTAAAAGCGCTGATTTACGACAAACCCGAGCTGGTAAAAACTATTTAGCCTTTACTTTCCAAGATAACACAGGGGCAATTGAAGGTAAGCTATGGGATGCACAAGAAAAAAATGTTGAAGATTTTCAAGCTGGACGCGTGGTTTTTATGCGTGGTCGACGCGAAGTTTACAACAATACACCGCAAGTCAATCAGCTATCAATGCGGTTAGCTAGAGTGGGGGAACCAACCGATCCAGGTCTTTATAAGGAGCAGCCACCGGTAGATCCAGTCCAATTACGGGAATATATTTCTGAGGTTGTTTTTCAAATTGAAAATCCAGTTTGGCAGCGCGTGGTACGGGCACTTTTTCAAAAATATGATCAAGCCTTCTATACCTATCCTGCAGCTAAGACCAATCACCATGCTTTTGAGACAGGATTAGCTTTCCATACTGCGACCATGGTTCGTTTGGCTCAAGCTATTTCACAAATCTATCCACAACTCAACCTTAGTTTGATGATTGCGGGTATCTTGCTACATGATTTAGCCAAGGTTATCGAGTTAAGTGGCCCTGACCATACAGAGTATACGGTTCGAGGAAATTTGATTGGGCATATAGCCTTGATTGATGAGGAAATTACCAAGGTACTGATGGAATTGGGGATTGATGATGAGAAGGAAGAGGTGATTCTTCTTCGTCACGTTGTCCTCAGTCACCATGGGCTGTTGGAATACGGTAGCCCTGTTCGACCACAACTGATGGAAGCGGAGATCATTCATATGATTGACAATATGGATGCGGGGATGATGATGATGACCAGTGCTTTGGAAAAAGTAGGCCCTGGAGAAATGACCGCTCGTATTTTCGCCTTGGATAATCGAAATTTCTACAAACCGCAATTGGACGAGTAGATACTTTCAAAAAAGCCGAACGTTTTTTTAGTTTATATGATATAATTGTAAAAAATAGAAAACAGGGTTAGGAAAATGAAATTAAGAAGAAGTGAACGGATGGTAGTCATTTCCAACTATTTGATCAATCATCCTTATGAGCTAACAGGTCTTAATACATTTGCCTCCAAATACCAAACGGCTAAATCTTCTATTTCAGAAGACATCGTGATTATTAAGCGGGCCTTTGAGGAGATGGAGGTGGGCCATATCGAGACTATCACTGGTGCCGGTGGTGGTGTCATCTTTAAACCTTCTATCTCTAAAGAAGAGAGTCTTCAAATTGGAGAAGAACTACGGACTCAACTATCCGCTAGTGATCGGATTTTACCGGGTGGCTATATTTACCTATCCGATTTGTTAAGTAATCCGATTTTGTTGAAGAGTATTGGGCGGATTATCGCGAAGACTTTTCAAGATGAGCCTATTGATGCAGTCATGACGGTTGCGACTAAAGGGGTTCCTTTGGCGAATGCCGTTGCCAATGTTTTGAACGTTCCTTTTGTGATTGTCCGTAGAGATTTGAAAATTACAGAAGGTTCTACAGTTAGTGTCAATTACGCATCAGGGTCTAGTTCCCGGATTGAAAAGATGTTTTTGTCTAAACGAAGTCTTCCTGCGGGAAGTCGCGTTTTAATAGTAGATGATTTCCTCAAAGGCGGGGGAACGATTCGTGGAATGATCAGTCTTTTAGATGAATTTGATTCTAGCTTGGCCGGAGTTGCTGTTTTTGCGGACAATGCTCAAGAAAAACGGGACGGTCTAGAGTATCGTTCTCTTCTACGGGTGACGAAGATTGATGTGGATTCTATGCAAGTAGATGTAGAACTTGGAAATATTTTTACAGAAAGTATGAATGAGGTTGCAGAGTGAAGCAGTTTTTAGATCGATTTGATCAAAGTTCGATTTGGGTTCGGATTTTTATCTTGGCCCTTCTGATGTTGGTTTTGATGATGGGATTAGTAGTGGCACGTAGTATGCAACGGAGCCAGCAGGCTAAAACGACGATTACAGCACCATCTAAATCCTCAACATCCACAAGTAGTAAATCTCCAGAGGAAGAGGCTATGGAGAAAGCAGAAGAGGCTGTGAAAAAGGCTGAAGATGAACAAAATGAAGGCAATTTACGGACAGCCAAAGAGAAAGTTGACGATTTACCAGATGGTGATCGGAAAAATGAATTGATGAATCGCTTACAGGCTGTCGCAAGTGCGCTTGGATTGGATCTTCAAGGTCTTAGTGCACCATCTTCATCTAGTTCCCAAGAAGAAGTAGTGCCAGCTGCTTCATCTGCTGCACCGGTTACTCCTGCAGCAAGTCAGGTGGCACCGCAAGTAGAACAGCCTGTATATTCACAACCACAGTATGTTGTAGAGCAGCCAACTCAGCCAATTGTTGTAGAACCAGTGCCAGAGGCACCAGTAGCTTCCACTCCTGCAGCAGAATAAGAAATAGAATTCAGTCCTTTTGAACACAGAGGGACTGTTTTTTTCTAAAAAAACAATTGACAGGCTGGGGGTGATTTGGTATCATAGTTGACGGTACTTTTTACTTTTGGTCTCTCAAAAGTGTACAGAGACGTGCTGACAAATGTTGCAAAAGTACACCGTCTCAGGGCTGTCACCAGTGCCTGATATCCAAAAATAAAAATTCACAGGAGAATGTAGATGCCTACAATTAACCAATTGGTTCGCAAACCGCGTAAATCAAAAGTAGAAAAATCTAAATCACCAGCTTTGAACGTTGGTTATAACAGCTTGAAACGTGTTCCAACTCGTGAAAACTCCCCACAAAAACGTGGTGTTGCTACTCGTGTTGGTACAATGACACCTAAAAAACCAAACTCAGCTCTTCGTAAATTTGCTCGTGTACGCTTGAGCAACTTGATCGAGGTTACAGCTTACATCCCAGGTATCGGACACAACTTGCAAGAGCACAGTGTTGTGCTTATCCGTGGTGGACGTGTAAAGGACCTTCCAGGGGTACGTTACCATATCGTCCGTGGTGCTTTGGATACAGCCGGTGTTAACGATCGTAAGCAAGGTCGTTCTAAATACGGTACAAAACGTCCTAAAGGATAAGAAGGGGGATAAGAGAGAATGAGTCGTAAAAACCAAGCGCCTAAGCGCGAAGTATTAGCAGATCCACTTTACAATTCTAAATTGGTAACACGTTTGATTAACCGTGTTATGATGGACGGTAAACGTGGTACAGCGGCATCTATCGTTTATGGTGCCTTCGATCAAATCAAAGAAGCAACTGGCAACGATGCACTTGAAGTATTCGAGCAAGCATTGGAAAATATCATGCCTGTACTTGAAGTACGTGCACGCCGTGTTGGTGGATCTAACTACCAAGTCCCAGTTGAAGTACGTCCAGAGCGTCGTACAACTCTAGGTCTACGTTGGTTGGTACAAATCGCACGTGACCGTGGTGAGCACACAATGCAAGATCGTCTTGCAAAAGAAATCATGGATGCAGCAAACAACACTGGTGGAGCTGTTAAGAAACGTGAAGATACTCACCGTATGGCTGAAGCAAACCGTGCGTTTGCACACTTCCGTTGGTAAGATAGGCTATTTTAGCGTTAAACAAATATTAGCCAAAATAGGAAAATTTGTGCTGAGTCTACAGACTCTAGGAAATTTTATCTTTTTTGCTAAACGCTTGGCCTGAGTTTAATTAGAAGGTACGAGGACGTACCAACAAAATATCAGGAGAAGCGGGTGGGTCTTACCTATCTGCTTTTCTTGGAATATGGTATAATAATAAAAAAATAAATATAGGAGAGACAAATGGCTCGCGAATTTTCACTAGAAAAAACTCGTAATATCGGTATCATGGCTCACGTTGATGCTGGTAAAACTACAACAACTGAGCGGATCCTTTACTACACTGGTAAAATCCACAAAATCGGTGAAACCCACGAAGGGGCTTCCCAAATGGACTGGATGGAGCAAGAACAAGAGCGCGGAATCACAATCACTTCTGCTGCGACAACTGCTCAATGGAAAGACACACGCGTTAACATCATCGACACCCCAGGACACGTGGACTTCACAATCGAAGTACAACGTTCTCTTCGTGTATTGGATGGTGCCGTAACCGTTTTGGATTCCCAATCTGGTGTTGAGCCACAAACAGAAACTGTATGGCGTCAAGCTACTGAATATGGTGTTCCACGTATCGTATTTGCCAACAAGATGGATAAAATCGGTGCTGACTTCCTTTACTCAGTAAGCACTCTTCATGACCGTTTGCAAGCAAATGCACATCCAATTCAGTTGCCAATTGGTGCTGAAGATGATTTCCGTGGAATCATTGACTTGATCAAGATGAAAGCTGAAATCTATACTAATGACCTTGGTACAGATATTCTTGAAGAAGACATTCCAGCTGAATACCTTGAGCAAGCACAAGAATACCGTGAAAAATTGGTTGAAGCAGTTGCTGAAACTGATGAAGATTTGATGATGAAATACCTTGAAGGGGAAGAAATCACAAATGAAGAGTTGAAGGCTGCGATTCGTAAAGCAACAATCAACGTAGAGTTCTACCCAGTTCTTTGTGGTTCTGCCTTCAAGAATAAAGGGGTTCAATTGATGTTGGATGCGGTTCTTGACTACCTTCCAAGTCCACTTGATATCCCAGCGATTAAAGGTATCAACCCAGATACTGAAGAAGAAGAAACTCGTCCTGCATCTGATGAAGAGCCATTTGCGGCCCTTGCCTTCAAGATCATGACAGACCCATTTGTTGGTCGTTTGACATTCTTCCGTGTGTACTCTGGTGTCTTGAACTCAGGTTCTTACGTTATGAATACCTCAAAAGGTAAACGTGAACGTATCGGACGTATCCTTCAAATGCACGCGAACAGCCGTCAAGAAATTGAAACAGTTTACGCTGGTGATATCGCTGCTGCTGTTGGTTTGAAAGATACAACAACAGGTGACTCATTGACAGATGAGAAATCAAAAGTTATTCTTGAGTCTATCAACGTTCCAGAACCAGTTATCCAATTGATGGTTGAACCAAAATCTAAAGCAGACCAAGATAAGATGGGTATTGCCCTTCAAAAATTGGCTGAAGAAGATCCAACATTCCGCGTTGAAACAAACGTTGAAACAGGTGAAACAGTTATCTCTGGTATGGGTGAGTTGCACTTGGATGTCCTTGTTGACCGTATGAAACGTGAATTTAAGGTTGAAGCGAACGTAGGTGCTCCTCAAGTATCTTACCGTGAAACCTTCCGTGCTGCTACACAAGCACGTGGATTCTTCAAACGTCAATCTGGTGGTAAAGGACAATTCGGTGACGTCTGGATTGAATTTACACCAAACGAAGAAGGAAAAGGATTCGAATTCGAAAATGCTATCGTCGGTGGTGTGGTTCCTCGTGAATTTGTACCAGCGGTAGAAAAAGGTTTGGTTGAGTCAATGGCTAACGGTGTTCTTGCAGGATACCCACTTGTTGACGTGAAAGCTAAACTTTACGATGGTTCTTACCACGATGTTGACTCATCTGAAACAGCCTTCAAGATCGCTGCATCTCTTGCATTGAAAGAAGCTGCTAAGACTGCTCAACCAGCTATCCTTGAGCCAATGATGCTTGTAACTATCACAGTTCCAGAAGAGAACCTTGGTGATGTTATGGGTCACGTTACAGCTCGTCGTGGACGTGTAGATGGTATGGAAGCACATGGTAATAGCCAAATCGTTCGTGCTTATGTACCACTTGCTGAAATGTTCGGATACGCAACTGTTCTTCGTTCAGCATCACAAGGACGTGGTACTTTCATGATGGTATTTGACCACTATGAAGATGTACCGAAGTCTGTCCAAGAAGCTATCGTTGCGAAAGCAAAAGGTGAATAATAATCAATAAAAAGAGGGAGATGAAAAATCCCCTCTTTTTTTGCTGCAAAAAGAGGGGAGTCTGGCTTGAAAAGAAATCTGTTTTCAAAATTGAATCGTGGAAATGTCTGAAAGATGAATAGGATGCCTGTGTCAATAGGCTTACAGAATGAATGAGAGGTTAGAGTATTCCTAGCTCAATTGCTCTTAAGACGGAGGCTAAGCTAGAATGGGTCCCTAGTTTTTCTTGAATGTTGGCTAAGTGATTGTTTACAGTTCTTCGACTGATTGCTAGTTCTTCGGCAATTTCTTCCTGTTTATAGTACAGTCGTAAGAGTTGAAGGATGTGGATTTCTCTCTGTGTTAAGCTTTGGTAGTTAGACACTTCTGGCCTTGGGAAATAGGTATTCCCCTTTAGGATTTGTTGAACACCTTGAGTGATTGTAGTCATAGGTAAATCCTGATGAAGATAACCACTAGCTTGGCAGCTTTGGCTCAGCTGGAAATAATATTCTCGATAATGAGTGGAAAAGAGAAGGATTGGCTGCTTTGGACAAAGCTGTTTAATCTTTTGACAGGCATTGAAGGCTCGTCGTTCAGGTCTGGTGATCTCAAGAATAATGAGTTCAGGTTTTGAGAGGATAATGTGGTCCAGGTATTTATCATTCCAGTCATTTAATTGAACCGTGAAGTTTGACTCTTTATAAATGTTAATGAGTGCATGGGCTAAGAATTCACGGCGTCCTATAAAGAGTACAGTCATCATACCCCCCTCTCAACGTACTATATTTACAGTAGTATATCACAAGGTTTAGGTAATCAACAGTTTATTTGTAAAATAATTCAGAATTTTGCACAAATTACTCATGACGGAAATAGTGGTATTTGATACACTTAACTTTATATATATCAGTCAGTCTAATTTCATTGAAGATATTTTGTGTTTTACCTGAGTGAATAAAGCTACCATTTTACATGCAATTAGACTGTTTAGACTGGAAGGTGGTGACTTTAAATGAAGAAGAAGTGGGCTAATCTCACCCCTAATTTTTATCGACTCATTCTAAGTTCAGCGAGCAGGAATATTGCGGATTCTTTTTACCTGATTGCTTTATCACTTGGTTTAGTTCAGGTTTATCAGGTGGATGCTGCGAGTCTATCCCTCTTTACTTTAGTTGGGATGTTACCGCGTTTATTTGCGGCTGCTTATGGCCCTTATTTACAAGCTATTCGTAGGAATCGATTGGCGATATTGGGTTTACAGTTGGTTCAGTTGCTCATCATGGTTGGTATTCTACTTTGTTTGCTACAGGCTTGGTCACTCCCATGGATGGTGAGTCTGAATTTACTTTTTAGCTTTGTGACTGTCTGTTTGAATAACTTGCAAATGAAGGTCATTCCCTCCGTCTTGGATAATAATGATGATTTGCTTGACAAGTCAGTAGATGTCCAATATTTGGCAGGAAATGTCTTGGATATTACCAGTAATTTTGTTGCATCTGTACTTTTAGGATTTATTTCTTACTTGGTCTTAATGCAACTAAGTTTGCCCTTCTTTATCGCGGCCCTCTATTTTCTATTTCGCCTTCGCATTCCAGATTCTAAGGGGAATGAAATTGAGGAAGACGTTCAGGGAGTGACAATCGAACGAGCTGCATCATTTAAGGCTTTATTAGAATCCAAAGATTCTTTCTATATTGTTTTGACAGAAGCTGCCTTGAGTGGTGGGACAGATTTACTTCTGACCCTTACACCGATTTACCTGATTTCTCAAGGTTATTCGGTAGCCTATCTGGGTTTAGTTTTAGGCCTACAACGTGGAGCTGATCTTTTAGGAGCAATCCTTGCACCTTATATCAAGATGGATCCTCGAGTCTTTTTTCCTTTAGATTATATTTTGTCAGGCCTGTCCTTTGTGTCGGTATTTTTGATACCAATTCCTCAATTTAAACTGTTCTTTCTCTTTCTGGGATTTGTGATTATTGGTATCTCAGGGAATATGTTTAATAAATTGATTTATGCAAGTTACAATTATGATGAGTTATCCTTAGTGAATTCTGCTATTGTTACTCTTTATACCTTTTTTGCCATTCTCAGTCTATTAATCCCTAGCATATATGACAATATCCAAATGCTTGGATTGGCTATCAATGGAGCGACCATCCTTGTGGGAATTTGGCTTTTTTTAAAAATAGTAAGAAATCGGTGAACTCACCGATTTTTTTGATTGTGTCACAAAAACTGTGACAAGATTTGAGTTCCCTGTCTGAATTTTTGTCGGTATACTAAGGATAGAAATCAAAGATGGGAGGTCGTATCATGGAATCGCAATCATTTCGTGTACGTCTACAGAAGTTAGGGACAACCTTGTCCAATATGGTTATGCCGAATATTGGTGCATTTATCGCTTGGGGTGTATTGACTTCTTTATTTATTGAGACAGGTTGGCTACCAAATGAGTCCTTTGCGACTATTGTTGGTCCAATGATTACCTACCTCTTGCCCCTGCTAATTGGATATACAGGTGGATTTAATGTCTACGGTCAACGGGGAGGAGTAGTTGGAGCTATTCTTACAATGGGGGTTATTGCTGGAACAACCGTTCCGATGTTCATTGGTGCTATGGTAGTAGGACCTTTTGGTGCCTGGGCTATCAAGAGATTTGACCAAGCTGTGCAACCTAAGATTCGTCCAGGTTTTGAAATGTTGGTTAATAACTTCTCAGCTGGATTACTTGGATTTGCCTTAATGCTCTTATCCTTCAAGATTGTAGGACCTTTTGTAGAGAGCATGACAGCGATGATTGGAAATGGTGTTGAGGCGATTGTAGCTATGAAGCTATTACCGATAGCCAATATTATCATTGAGCCAGCTAAGATTCTCTTCCTGAATAATGCTCTTAATCACGGTATCTTTACACCTCTAGGTGCTGAGCAGGTACTAGAGACTGGTAAATCGATTCTATTCCTCTTGGAAGCTAACCCTGGTCCTGGTTTGGGTATCCTCTTAGCCTATGCCATGTTTGGAAAAGGCTCTGCTAAATCATCATCTTGGGGTGCGATGATTATTCATTTCTTTGGTGGAATCCATGAAATTTATTTCCCTTACGTTATGATGAAACCAGCTCTATTCTTAGCCGCTATTGCTGGGGGTGTCTCAGGTACTTTTGCTTTTCAATTCTTAAATGCAGGTCTTGGAGCAGCAGCTTCTCCAGGTTCTATTATTGCCATTATGGGTATGGTTCCTAAAGGGGATGGCTACCTTGCTAACCTTCTTGCAGTTCTTGCAGGTGTTTTTGCTGGAGCAGTTGCTTCTTTCTTAGTTGCCTCTATTATTTTAAAGGCTGATAAATCTGCTGGGGAAAGTTTGGAAGAGGCACAAGCAGCAAGCAAGGCTGCTAAAGCTGCATCAAAAGGACAACCTCTGGCTCCAATTGCTGAGGAAATTTCTTCTGCAACTGTAAAACAAATCATTTTCGCCTGTGATGCAGGGATGGGTAGCTCCGCTATGGGTGCTTCTCTCCTTCGTGACAAGGTTAAAAAAGCTGGATTGGATATTCCAGTTTCTAACAAGGCTATCTCAGCCTTGGAAGACACAGAGAACACCTTGATTGTTACTCAAGAGGAATTGGCAGATCGTGCTGCTCAACGAACTCCACGGGCAATTCATGTTGCTGTAGATAATTTTTTAACATCTCCTAAATACGATGACATTGTTAGTAAATTGTCAGGACAGCCAGCAGTTGTTTTTGAAGTCGATCCACAACCTCAGGCACGAGGGCAAGTAGACTTAAACTATGTAGATGAAGTTGTCTTTCCTTATGGTCAAGCTCAAGGTTCTGCAACAATGGGGCAAGCTACTTTGAGTGCCATCTTCAAAAATCGTGGTCTCGGTATTCCAGTTGCGACTGTTCCTCTAACTCAATTAGCAGAACATAATGCTAAAAATATTTTATTAGTAACCACGATTTCACAACAGTCAGCGGTTCAACAAGCCGCACCAGAAGCTCAACTGTTGGTAGTAGATAGTTTGGTGACTACTCCAGAATATGACAAGATGGTTGATCGTATCCATCAATAAGTAAAAAGTTTAGTATAATAAAGCTATGATACTAAGCAAACGTGAAGAAGATCTTCTAAAAGCTTTCCTTCAAATAGGAAAGCTTTCGTTGAAGGAAATGACCGAAATTTTACAAGTTTCCTCACGGACAGTCTACCGAACCTTATCGGATTTAAGTCCTTATTTGGATTCCAAGGGAATAGAGCTCTTGAAGGAGGGACGAAAATATTATTTGGAAGGAGATTTAGCTCAGCTCACGGAGTCTCATGCTCAAGAAGTCCATAGTCCGAGTCGTCGTCAACTTTTAATGACTTACGATTTGTTGCTAGCCAGTCAAGTTGTGACAAACGAGCAGCTCCAAGAAACATATTCAGTATCTAATGTGACGGTGATTCAGGATATAGCAGCTATTGAAGTTAGACTAAGGGATTTTCAAATCCAATTATCCCGTACACAGGGCTATACTTTGTTAGGAACAGCTTCGCAGAAACGTCGTCTTCTTGCAATTCTTCTAGCAAATGCAATTAGTGTACAAGATTTTTGGATGGATCATTATGCAGAGTATGCTATTTTAGACCCCTCAAGAGTAGCGGTTTGTCGGCAATTATTTGAAGAATTTGTTCCGCTACTAGGAGAAGTGGATGCAAAACTCAAGCAGTTTTTCATCCTACTCTTGTCTCTAGCTAATGGTCAAGAGCAACTAGAGCAGTCTCTTGAATTATCTAAAGAAGCTCTTGAATTTTCCCAAAAATTGTTTCGAAAACTCTCTTTAGCAACCAAGCAATTTTATAATGTCCAAGAAATTGTCTATTTTGCTACGATGATTGATGAAGTGATCATTCGTCGTCAAGAGACTCCTCTCTTTCGAGAGAGTTTTGATAGTCGTTTTTATTACAGTGTCTCGCAACTCATTGATTCCGTTTCACGATTTAGTAAGAGTGATTTCATGAAGGACCAGTTGCTTTTTTCTTTCTTGTTTAACCACATACGGCTGAGTTTAGCAGTTCCAGTTCTATTTCCAGATGCCAAAACGGCAAATATGGCCTTTTTAACCAGTCAGGGAAATCCTTTTTTGCACCGTTTGGTTAGCTTACTGGTACAGGAGCTCTTTCCAGCTTACATGCACAATGAGTATGAATATGAATTAGTGACTTTGCATTTTGCAGCGAGTTTACGGAGAAGTCCAGAGATTTTCCCAATTCGTTTGTTACTTGTGACAGATGAGCGTCCTTTATCAGCAAGTGTTTTAGTTTCGAAAATCAAAACGATTGCTCCTTTTGTGGAGGGAATTGATGTAAAAAGCTCGAGTAAGTTAGAGCAGTTGCATCTAGAATCTTATGATTATTGTTTAACAACAAAACCTCTATCGAAACAAGAATTTCAGCTTATCTCCACTTTTCCAAGTACACAGGAAATGCTAGAATTACAAGAAACATTGCAGCAGGTTCAAGAAAATCGGACTGTAAGAGAACGAGGGACATTGGAGGAGAAGATTTATGATTTGCCAGCTTATCTAGAGGCGAGTCGTCATTTATTGGAGTCTTTTCGTTTAGTGGAATTGCCTTCTCAACCTTCCTTTGAGGCAGCAGTTGCTACCGTGGTTGGGCAATTGGAATCTGTTTTTGATTCTAATTATGTGACGGAGAAATTGTTGAATCGCTTTTATCAAAGTCCCTTGGCGATACCGCACACCAATTTGGCACTTCTTCATACCCAGACGAGTCAAGTGGGGACCAGTCAGTTTTTGATTGCACAATTGCCAAATTCTGTTTCCACCCTTTCGATGAACCAGGAGAGGGAGCCTGTTTCACGCTTGTTGATGATGGTGACACCAGTGGGAGAATTGGAAGAGGTTCGTGATTTGATGACAGCTATTAGCCAATCAATTATTGAAAATAAACTTTACACAGAGATTTACCGCACAGGTAATCAAGAAATTCTTTATCAACTTTTGAATACGATCTTTGCAGAAAAAATGAAAAAAATTGGAGAATAATTATGGAACTTCAAAACCAACTCATTCATCTAAACCAATCGTTTGCCAATAAGGAGGACGCTATTCGCTATTGTGGACGTCAATTGGTGAATGCTGGACACGTCCAAGAAGCTTATATTGAAGCTATGATTCAACGCAATGAAGATCTTTCCGTTTATATGGGAAATTTTATTGCCATTCCGCATGGAACGGACACGGCTAAGAAGGAAGTTCTATCTTCGGGTATTACGATTGTTCAAGTACCTGGGGGAGTTAATTTTGGAACAGAGGAAGATCCTCATATCGCAACGATTTTATTTGGAATTGCGGGTCTAGGGGATGATCATTTGGAAATGATTCAGAAAATCTCAATCTTTTGTGCCGATGTTGATAACGTTGTAAAATTAGCAGATGCTCAGAGTGTAGAAGAGATTAGAAAATTATTAGAAAGTGTAGCCTAGGAGGAAACGAGCTATGAAAAAAGCAGTTCATTTTGGTGCCGGAAACATTGGTCGTGGTTTTATTGGACAAGTTCTACATGATAACGACTTTGAAATTGCCTTTGTGGATGTCAATGAAGAGATTATCGGTGCACTGAATAAGAAACAAAGCTATACAATCGAGATTGCTCAAGAAGGTCAACCCAAGATTCATGTTTCACATGTTCGTGGTATCAATAATGCTCAGAATCCGGACCAAGTTATCCAAGCTATTGCCGAGGCAGATTTAATTACGACTGCTATTGGTCCTAATATCCTTCCCTTTATTGCAGAGCTTCTTGCTCGTGGCTTAGAAAAGCGATTAGCTCAACATAACCATCAAAATATAGATGTTTTAGCCTGTGAGAATATGATTGATGGATCAAGTTTTCTTGCTAAGGAGGTAGATACCTATCTATCTGAAGAAGGACGAGCTTATGTTAGGAAACATGTTGGTTTCCCAAATGCAGCTGTGGATCGGATTGTTCCAGCTCAAAGCCATGAAGATCCTCTGTATGTGGTGGTAGAACCCTTTAAAGAGTGGGTTGTGGAAACGAAAGGCATGAAAAATCCTCAACTTCGGTTAGAGCAGGTTCATTATGAGGAAGAGTTGGAACCTTTTATTGAACGGAAACTCTTCTCTGTAAACTCAGGACATGCTACCTCTGCTTATACTGGAGCTAAGTTTGGTGCGGATACGATTCTTGAAGCTTTGCAAAATTCAGAAGTCAAACATCAAGTTGAGGCCGTTTTGGCAGAAATCCGCAGCTTGTTGGTCGCTAAATGGGGCTTTGATCAAGCTAGTTTAGAAGATTACCACAAGGTTATTATCAATCGTTTTGAAAATCCATATATTGTTGATGACGTTGCGCGTGTAGCTAGGACGCCAATCCGAAAATTAGGATATGACGAACGTTTTATTCGTCCTATTCGTGAATTAGCAGAGCGTGATTTGTCTTACCAGCATTTGTTAGAAACGGTTGCCTCTGTGTTTGCTTATCGTGATGAAAACGATCCACAAGCTCTTGAATTACAGGAACTTATGGCTACAAAACCTTTGAGAGAAGTTGTGACACAGGTTACCAGTTTGAAAGAGGGAGCACTGTTGGATGCAATTGTAGCAGAATTGGAAAAATAGTTTGTAGTACCCTGTTGTTGCTTGTCTTTAGTGTTTTTTATTTAGAGGTTGGGTCTTGAGCCCAACCTTTTTGTATAGATATGGCTACCCCAACTGCTCATTTTATAAAAATACGAGGCTAGGCAAAAACTAACAATTTCCGGCTTCGCTTGAAATTTGAATAGAAAAAACAGCTTAGAATCAACGTTTTAATGACGTAATTCTAAGCTGTTTTCTAATTTTAGGACTTTTTGCTTAGCCTTGTTAATCAATTTATACCGATTTTTTGTAGGTTTCTGGTAAGGTTAGAATCATGAGTAAGTAGATAAGTGGTACGGCTAGGTAAAAGAGAGTTGATGGCCAATAGCCGATGTGTCCGTAAATCCAACTCCAGAAGTAGTTTAAGACGGTGTAAAGTCCGTAAGTGAGTCCCCAAATGATTCCAAACATTAGTGTGGCTTTTTGTGGATTCATATTTGGTAATTCATGAGGAATGTTGAGGTAAACAGCATATTGGTAGAAAATGAGGAAACCTGTGATGAAAAAGAATAGGTAACCGAGCCATGGGAGGCTAAGTAGGGCAATGCTCCCAATTCCCAAAGCCATAGCAAGAACAGCAAGGATTCCTAGTTGAATAAGGTAAGGTTTCCGAGGACGGTTTACAGGGCTCTTGAGGCGTACCAAGGTTCCGGCAATTCCACCACCTGAAATGGCACAGATCATATAACCAGAGACAAAGATTTCAGGAAATTCTTTTGCAAGTTGTCCTGGAATAGAGTTCAAGGACATAACATAGAGAATGAGGAAGGCTGCAAACCCAGTGGCAAAGCGCCAAACAAACGGATCTTTGACAGCTTGCGCATAAGAATATGGAGTTTCTTGAGTTTGTGCTTGATTGGTACTTGTTTCAAAGTCTTGAGCTTTTAAGAACCAAAGTACAAATAGAACAACTGCTACGAGGGCAACTGCGGACAAGGTGATTCGCCAATCGAAACGAAGAGCATCAGCCCATAGAACGAAAGCAATCGCAATGATGAAAGCACCAATGTTGTAGCTTGCTGTAATGAGCGAAGAGTAGAAAATTTTGTTTTCTTGACTTACAAAGCGAACAACGATCGGATTCATATAGACCATAATCATGGATCCTCCTAGAGCCATGATCATGCGTGCGATGATGTAGAGCCAGTAATTAGGCATCCATACTGCAACAAGAGCAAAGCAGAGCAGCCCGATAGCAATTAAAGCGGAGCGCTTGATTCCGAATTTAACGAGCACAGCTGCAGCTAAGAAATTGGCAATAACACGTGCTACGGTGATAGTGTAGTTAACCATCTCAGAGATGGTTGGGTCAACCCCTTTATCTCCGAAGAAAGTAGCAACGATTTGCGGACCGAGGGTAGAGCCACCAACCCAGCTAGCCGCGAAAGTAATATAAGCAAGTAAGAGGGTATAGAACATTAAGATACCCGTCTTATTAGAAATTGTTTTGGTTTCCATAAAAACCTCCTTATTTGATAGCGCTTACAAGTAATAGTATAACACCTCCCAGTCGGTCTGTAAAAGAACTTGACTTGGAATTTGCTAGGAGAGCACAACTTTTGCGAGACTGCAATCGGTTGTTGCCTTTTTATTGAATTAAGGGTATAATAGACTTGTTGAAAGAGATTGTAACCATACAAGTTACTCTTTTCACAATAAATTTTTTGATTTTCATAAGGAGGAAATCACGAATGGTAGTTAAAGTTGGTATCAACGGTTTCGGACGTATCGGACGCCTTGCTTTCCGTCGTATTCAAGAAGTAGAAGGTGTTGAAGTAGTACGTATCAACGACCTTACAGATCCAGTTATGCTTGCACACTTGTTGAAATACGATACAACTCAAGGTCGTTTCAACGGTACTGTTGAAGTTAAAGATGGTGGATTTGATGTAAACGGTAAGTTCGTTAAAGTATCTGCTGAGCGTGACCCAGAGCAAATTGACTGGGCTAACGATGGCGTTGAGATCGTTCTTGAAGCAACTGGATTCTTTGCAAGCAAAGAAGCTGCTGAAAAACACCTTAAAGGTGGAGCGAAGAAAGTTGTTATCACTGCCCCAGGTGGAAATGACGTGAAAACTGTTGTCTTCAACACAAACCACGACATTCTTGATGGAAGTGAAACAGTTATCTCTGGTGCTTCATGTACTACAAACTGCTTGGCTCCAATGGCTAAAGCTCTTCACGATAACTTTGGCGTGAAACAAGGTTTGATGACTACAATCCACGGTTACACAGGAGACCAAATGGTTCTTGACGGTCCACACCGTGGTGGTGACCTTCGTCGTGCTCGCGCAGCAGCAGCAAACATCGTACCAAACTCAACTGGTGCGGCTAAAGCGATCGGTCTTGTTATTCCAGAATTGAATGGTAAACTTGACGGTGCTGCACAACGTGTACCAGTTCCAACAGGATCTGTTACTGAGTTGGTAGCTGTTCTTGATAAGAACGTAACTGCTGATGAAGTGAATGCAGCAATGAAAGCAGCTGCAAATGAGTCATACGGATATACTGAAGATCAAATCGTTTCTTCAGACATCGTAGGTATGTCATACGGTTCATTGTTCGACGCAACTCAAACAAAAGTTCTTGACGTTGATGGTGAGCAATTGGTGAAAGTTGTTTCATGGTATGACAACGAAATGTCTTACACTGCTCAATTGGTTCGTACACTTGAGTACTTTGCAAAACTTGCAAAATAATCAATGAGTGAGAAGTCCGCCCTTGGCGGGCTTTTTTTGAGTGTGCGATTAAGTAAAGGGATGGTGCTAAAAGGTGAGGGGAGAGCATGTAAGGATGAGAAAGCTTATCTTTTGCGACTGGGATTTGAGTAGAGTTTTTTTGAAGGTAAATCCTAGATAAGTTTTTTGTTTTCTTTCTCACAATGAGAGCAAGTGTGGTATAATGGAAAGGTATAAAAAATTTAAAGGGGTTTTTGTATCATGGCAAAAATGACTGTAAAAGACGTTGAATTGAAGGGCAAGAAGGTTCTTGTTCGTGTGGACTTTAACGTGCCTTTGAAAGATGGCGTTATTACAAATGATAACCGTATCACAGCTGCTCTTCCAACAATCAAGTATATTCTTGAACAAGGTGGACGTGCAATCTTGTTCTCTCACCTTGGTCGTGTAAAAGAAGAAGCAGATAAAGAAGGAAAATCATTGGCACCGGTTGCTGCAGCACTTGCTGAAAAATTGGGTCAAGAAGTTGTCTTTATTCCTGGTGCAACTCGTGGAGCTGAATTAGAAGCAGCTATCAATGCTTTGGAAGATGGTCAAGTTCTTCTAGTTGAAAATACTCGTTTTGAAGATGTAGACGGTAAAAAAGAATCTAAAAATGATGCTGAATTGGGTCAATACTGGGCTTCTCTTGGAGATGGCATCTTTGTAAATGATGCTTTTGGTACAGCACACCGTGCACATGCTTCAAACGTTGGTATCTCTGCGAACGTTGAGCAAGCAGTAGCAGGTTTCCTTTTGGAAAATGAGATTGCTTATATTCAAGAGGCAGTGGATAATCCAGTCCGTCCATTCGTAGCAATTCTTGGTGGATCAAAAGTTTCAGATAAGATTGGTGTTATCGAAAACTTGCTTGAAAAAGCTGACAAAGTCTTGATCGGTGGTGGAATGACTTACACATTCTTCAAAGCACAAGGGATTGAAATTGGAAATTCACTTGTTGAAGAAGATAAGTTGGATGTGGCAAAAGCTCTTCTTGAAAAAGCAAACGGTAAATTGATCTTGCCAGTAGACTCTAAAGAAGCAAATGCTTTTGCAGATTATACAGAAGTTCGTGATACAGAAGGTGAAGCTGTTTCTGAAGGCTTCCTTGGTTTGGATATTGGTCCTAAGTCTATTGCTAAATTTGACGAGGCTTTGACAGGGGCTAAGACAGTTGTCTGGAATGGACCAATGGGTGTTTTTGAAAACCCTGATTTCCAAGCAGGTACTATCGGTGTTATGGATGCCATTGTGAAACAGCCAGAAGTGAAATCAATTATCGGTGGTGGTGATTCTGCTGCAGCAGCAATCAATCTTGGCCGTGCAGATAAATTCTCATGGATTTCAACTGGTGGTGGTGCTTCAATGGAATTGCTTGAAGGAAAAGTACTTCCAGGTTTGGCAGCCTTGACTGAAAAATAAGAATGATCGCTAAGGTTGGGAGGACGGTAGTCCCCCAACTTTTTACTTTGGGTAAATCATTTATGAATATACTTCGTTATTTTAAACGTTACCGTTTTGATCCTAAGAAATTTCGTCTAGGTATGCGGACTTTTAAAACCGGTTTATCGGTTTTTCTAGTCTTGCTCTGTTTTCATTGGTTTGGATGGGACGGTATGCAGATTGCAGCTTTAACAGCAATTTTTAGTTTGCGGGAGGATTTTAATCAGAGTGTTCATTTTGGGATGTCCCGTGTGATTGCGAATAGTATTGGTGGATTCTATGCCCTCTTTTATTTTGTTTTAGAGCGGGCTTTTCCAGGGAATTCTTGGGTTCTTCTTTTAGGTGTTCCGATAGGGGTCATGTTGACAATCATGACTTGTGTGGCGACAAATACAGGTGGTGCGATTATTGGAGGTTCCGCGGCTTTCTTGATTATTAGTTTATCGATTCCATCTGGTGAATCGGTGCTCTATGTTTTTACTAGAGTTTTGGAAACTTTTTTTGGTGTATTTGTGGCGATTTTGGTGAATTATGATATTAATCGAATACGGAGCATACTACTAAAAAGAACAAGTTAGAAAAACTGACATGACATCTTGACAGATGTCTTGCCTGGTTTTATAATGGATAACAGAAAGGTTCGAATGATGAAAGAAAAAGAATTACGTCGCCATCTTGCTGTTTTTCCTATGTCGAGTGTAAGAAAATTGACGGATCTCACGGATCGTCAAATCCGTTATTACGAAGAGCATGGTTTGGTTAAACCAGAGCGAAACGAGGGGAATCGTCGTCTTTTTTCATTAAATGATATGGATCGCTTATTGGAAATCAAAGATTTGCTAGCGGAGGGCTATTCCATTGCGGAGATTAAAGATCGCTTTCATCAACGTGAACAAAAGTCACGTCAGAAGATGAGCGATAAGGCTGTTCGCAAAGCACTACATCGAGATATTGTGCGCGAAGGGCCATTTGCTTCCGGAGGCGGCACTTTTCACTCTTTAGGACCTAACCATTTATAAGAAGGAGTTTCCTATGTCTGTTACCGCAGAGCAAATTCGTCGAGAAGTAAAAGAAAAGAATGTTACCTTTATCCGTCTGATGTTTACGGATATCCTGGGAACAATGAAGAATGTTGAGATTCCAGCCACAGATGAACAATTAGATAAGGTTCTCAGCAATAAAGCTATGTTCGATGGATCTTCAATCGAAGGTTTTGTACGGATCAATGAGTCAGATATGTACCTCTATCCAGATTTGGATACGTGGATTGTTTTCCCATGGGGAGATGAGAATGGTAGTGTTGGTGGTTTGATTTGTGATGTTTATACCACTGAAGGCGAACCATTTGCAGGAGATCCTCGTTCTAATTTGAAAAAATCTTTGAAACAGATGCAAGAAGCTGGTTTCTCTTCTTTCAATTTGGGACCAGAGCCAGAGTTCTTCCTCTTTAAAATGGATGAACAAGGGAAACCCACTTTGGAAGTCAATGATAAGGGAGGCTACTTTGATTTAGCCCCAACAGACTTGGCAGATAATACCCGTCGGGAGATCGTCAATGTTTTAACCAAGATGGGCTTTGAAGTAGAAGCAAGTCACCATGAGGTAGCAGTTGGTCAGCATGAGATTGACTTTAAATATGACGATGTTCTACGAGCTTGTGATAAAATTCAGCTTTTTAAGCTAGTTGTTAAGACGATTGCTCGGAAACACGGTATGTATGCAACCTTTATGGCAAAACCTAAGCATGGGATTGCGGGTTCTGGAATGCACTGCAATATGTCTCTATTCGGACCGGATGGTCAAAATGCCTTCTTTGATCCAGAAGATCCAAATGGTATGCAGCTATCGCAAACAGCCTACTACTTCTTAGGCGGCTTGTTGAAACATGCTTATCATTATACTGCTGTGATGAATCCGACCGTTAATTCCTACAAACGTTTAGTTCCAGGTTATGAAGCTCCTGTTTATATTGCTTGGGCAGGTCGTAATCGTTCGCCATTAGTACGGGTACCGGCAAGTCGTGGGATGGGAACTCGTTTGGAACTTCGTTCAGTAGATCCAATGGCAAATCCATATATTGCTATGGCAGTGCTATTGGAAGTAGGCTTGGATGGGATTGCCAACCGTATTGAGGCTCCAGAACCAATTGAGTCCAATATTTATACCATGTCACCAGAAGAGCGTAAGGAAGCGGGAATTACGGATTTACCGTCGACTCTTCATAATGCTCTTAAGGCTTTGACGGAAGATGAAGTGGTGAAGGCAGCTATGGGAGAGCATATCTATACCAATTTCTTAGAAGCTAAGCGGATTGAATGGGCAAGCTATGCAACTTATGTTTCGCAATGGGAGATTGAGAATTACTTAGAGATGTATTAAGAATCTGAGGGTCTAGTGTCATTGCTAGGCCTTTCTTTGAAAGCTAAGAGGTTAGAGGATGGAGCATAGAAAAATAGAGAGGGACTACCTAGAGAGGCTAAAGTCGGATTTAGTGTTTGAAAAGCAACACTGGGTTCTATTAGTAGCTGCAGTATTGGTGGGCTGTATCGGGTTGAATTTAAATGCAATACCGATGATTTTGGGTGCTAAGCTCCTATCCCCCTTAATGCCATCAATTATTGGCATAGGTGTTGGTTTATCGTATGTAGATCTCTCTCTTATCAGACGCTCCTGCTGGTTGGTATTTATACAAGTGGTAGTTGCTGTCCTTCTGGCTGTTTTCTATTTTTGCTTGTCTCCGCTGAAGCTAGCTGGTTCAGAGTTAGAGAGTCAGGTGGCTCCAACTATTGGGAATGTTCTAGTGGCTTTTATCGGTGGAATCGTCGGGGCTATTGGAGTTCGTCGGACGGAAGTCCATCATCTTGCGGTTGGTGTGGCTCTTGCGACCTCTTTGGTTCCCCCGCTTTGTGCAGCTGGTTATGGGATTGCAACTGGTCAGTTAGCCTATGTAAAGGGAAGTCTTTATTTATTTGGTATCAATGTTTTCTTTATTCTATTAGGTCATTATCTTGTGTCTCAAGCTTTTAAGCAGACTGGAAAACGTTGCACGTTAACTTACGCGGTATACGTTATAGTGATGGGACTAAGTTTGTTGTTAGCTATCCCAGCTAAAGTTGCGACAGATAAACGGATGGTTGAGGAGAATATTCGATTGTTTGTGGAACATCAATTGCCTGAACAAAGCGTCTTAAGCCAACGTTTTGATGATGAGAAGAAAGAACTGCGGCTGATTGTGATAGGTCCTAAGTTAACAGCCGCCGATGTTCAAGAAATTGTACATCGCCAAAAAGAGTATGGCTTAGAGGAACTGAAGGTAGTTGTGCAGCAGGTCTCTACTTTTGAAGGAGGAGAGACAGATATTGATTAATGCTGTTTTGAAATGAGTTTTATGAGTTGGAGGATTTCGAGATGAGAGTAAAGAAAATTGGAATTGTGAGCCTTTCGAGTGGGATACTCGGGGAGGATTTTATTGCACATGAACTGGAGCTAGGCTTGCGTCGCTTGCAAAATTTAGGTATAGAAGTTGTGACTTTGCCCAATGCTTTGAAGGGAGTGGATTACTTAGACCAACATCCAGAGGCGCGTGCTCAAGATTTGTTGGATGCATTTGCAGACCCTTCATTGGATATGATCCTTTGTGCCATTGGAGGTTTCGATACGTATCGCCTGCTCCCGTATCTTTTGGCAGACGATCAACTCAAGCAGGTCTTATCTCCTAAAATTTTCTTAGGATTTTCGGATACGACTATCAACCACCTCATGTTGCATCAGCTCGGCTTACAGACTTTTTATGGGCAAGCTTTTCTGCCAGACGTCTGTGAATTAGCCGATGATATGCTCCCCTATACGCGTTCTTATTTTGAAGAACTTGTGGAAAAAGGGAAGATTGAAGAGATTCGTCCAAGCACGCTTTGGTATCAAGAAAGGGAAGACTTCAGTCCCGCTGGTCTGGGGAAAGCCATGCCTTCTCAGCCAAATCAAGGTTTTCTCCACTTGCAAGGTCCGAGTACTTTTACGGGCTCCATCCTTGGAGGGTGTCTCGAGTCTCTCTATGAAATACTTGAGGGTGGTCGCTTCCCAGATCAGGTAGAACTTTGTCAAAAATACCAACTCTTCCCAAGTTTGGAGGATTGGTCGGGGAAAATCCTTCTCTTGGAAACCAGTGAGGAAAAACCTAGTCCAAAGGACTTTGAGAAGATGCTTCGGACCTTGAAGGATTATGGTCTTTTTGAGGTTGTCACGGGACTTCTTTTTGGAAAACCACAGGATCAGATCTATATGGAGGAGTATCATCAAATCTTGGTAGATGTCATCGATAATCCAGATTTTCCAATTTTGGCCAATCTCAATATCGGGCATGCGACCCCACGCTGTATCCTTCCTTTTGGAGTTGACGTCCAAGTAGACGCTCTGGAGCAGGTGATTACCTGTTTAGAAAGCTAAAAAGCAGTGAGTTGAACTCACTGCTTTTCGTCGTCTGGTGTTAAGACCATTGGGATAATAATTGGTTCCCGTTCTGTGTTTTCATAAAGGAAAGGTCTTAGCGCATTGACAATCGCACCATTAACGGATTGAATGCTGGCTTCTTTATTCTTCAAGGCGATACGAATAGCGTTGAAGAGAATGCGTTGGCTTTGGCGAATTAGATCACCTGATTCACGCATATAGATGAAACCACGGCTAAGGATATCTGGACCTGCTAGAATCATCTTGCTCTTGAAGTCAACAGTTGCAACAGCTAAGACAACACCATCCTCTGATAAGTCTTTGCGATCACGAAGTACGGCGGCTCCGATTTCCCCGATTCGGTTTCCATCTACGTAAATATCTTGAGCATTGAAATGGCCAGCGATACGAGCAGAGTTGGCCGTTAGAGCGAGCACATCTCCGTTTTTCATGATAAAGACATTATCTTTTTCTACGCCTGTGTCAACAGCTAGTTGGGCATGGATTTTTTGCATGCGGTACTCACCGTGTACGGGCATAAAGTATTTCGGTTTAATCAAGCGAAGCATGAGCTTTTGCTCCTGTTGACCACCGTGTCCGGAAGTATGGATGTTATTGATTTTTCCATGAACAACATCAACTCCAGCTTCAATGATCTTGTTGATCAATTTATTCACGCTGGTTGTATTTCCAGGAATAGGACTGGAGGAGAAAATCACGGTATCTCCAGGTTGAAGTTGTACTTGACGGTGGGTTCCATTCGCGATTCGTGATAGGGCAGCCATGGATTCTCCTTGACTACCGGTACACATGATGAGGATTTCTTCTGCTGGATATTCCTTGATTTCGTTAGGTTCAATAAAGGTTCCTTTGGGAACTTTGATGTATCCTAACTCAATTCCGTTAAGAATTGCTTTCTCCATCGAACGACCAAAGACAACAATTTTACGACCGGTTTTGACAGCAGCTTCAGCAGCTTGCTGGAGTCGGAAAATGTTGGAAGCAAAGGAAGCAAAAATAATACGTCCCTCAATGTCTTCGATGATTTTCATGATGGATTGTCCCACCACTTTTTCAGAGTTTGTAAAGGTTGGAATCTCGGCATTGGTCGAATCAGAGAGTAAGACCAAGACTCCAGATTCTCCGATGGCAGCCATTCGATGCAAATCAGCAGGCTCACCGACAGGGGTGAAATCAAATTTGAAGTCACCGGTACAAACAATCTTACCTTGTGGACTGTGAATAACAATTCCTAGTGGCTCTGGAATGGAGTGGGTTGTACGGAAGAAAGTAGCTTTGAGGTGCTTGAATTGTAGCTCACTATTGTGATTGATTTCAAAGAGCTTAGCGTCCCGTAGCAATCCATGTTCTTCTAATTTTCCGCGAATAAGAGCCAGTGCCAAAGGTCCTGCATAGATAGGAATGTTGGCTTGTTTGAGGAGGAAAGGAATACCTCCGATGTGATCTTCGTGACCATGAGTGATTAAGACTCCTTTGACACGATCGATATTGTCGACGATATAGGAGTAGTCTGGAATGACGTAGTCAATACCGAGTAAATCATCTTCGGGAAATTTGATTCCAGCGTCAACAATGAGGATCTCATCTTGGTACTCAATACCATAGGTGTTTTTCCCAATTTCTCCGAGTCCACCAATGGCAAAGACTCCTACTTCCTCTTTTTTTAGCTGGTAGCTCATGATGGGAACTCCGTTAATGCGAAGTGTTCATTTTCTTGCTCGTAGGCTAGGTGATTCTCGGAGAGAGCTTCAATCAACTCAATATTATAGGCGGTATTGGCTTCTACTAATTGCCGTGCTTTGATGCGGCCTTCTAATTCTGTCTGCGCATCGATGTCTAGATAGAGAGAGCGGGTAGTTTCTCGACGGGGACTCCGATCTTTGACTTCTTGGTAATAGACTTTAAAAATCATAGGTTATCCTTTCTAGTATTGCGAATTTCATAGGAAAAGGAAGGAGCGATATACAGAAGAACCAACTCCTTCCTCTCAGTATAATTAGATTTTGTTTCGTTGCAATAATGCTGATTATATCATAAAATAAAAGGGATAATCAAGTAAGGACGATAGAATCATATGAAAGTTTTAGCCATGGATACCTCCAATCAAGCTTTGTCGGTAGCCTTGTTGGATGGTGATAAAATGGTCGGACAAGTCACCTTGGCCATGAAGAAAAATCACAGTATTACCTTGATGCCGACCATCGATTTTTTATGCCAATCTTGTGATGTAAAACCGGCGGACTTGAATCGGATTGTGGTAGCTTATGGCCCCGGTTCTTATACAGGGGTGCGTATTGCCGTGACGACAGCCAAAGTATTGGCTCAGACGCTTGGAATTGAGCTAGTCGCAGTTTCGAGTTTAAGAGCACTAGTTCCAGCAGATCTACTGAAGCCGGTTGTGTCTTTAGTGGATGCTCGGCGTAACCATGTATATGCTGGTTTCTATCAGGGGGATACGGTGTTGCATGAAGAAGGCTATTATGCGATAGAATCTGTTTTAGAGCTAGTTAAGGATTGGTCTGAGGTCACTTTTGTTGGCGAGGTTGCGGCTTTTGAAGAGCTGATTCATCAGACCTTGCCCCATGCAAGGATTCGCGCTACCCTACCGGATGCAGGGGTTCTAGCTCAGGTATCAGATGCACAGCCGATCTTACCTCATGCTCTCGTTCCTAATTATTTAAAACGGGTAGAGGCAGAGGAGCAATGGCTGGAGAAGCAGGGAGTTGAGGACCACGGGGAGTCCTATATTCGACGCGTATGAAGTCATTATCTAGTCAGCAGATATTTGATTTTTTAAATCAGGTGTATCCGAAGGGGGCTCCCTGGACTCAGAAAATGATTGCTCAGGATTTGGAGCGTGAGGATATTCATTTCTATGTTCTACGAGAAGGAGCCGATTTGGTGGCGCTTTGTGTGTTCCAAGACTTGACAGGGGAGCGAGAGATTCTACAAGTGGGGGTTTTACCGACCTATCGTGGCCGCGGCCTTGCTCGGCGTCTGTTGGACTCGCTTCCCAAGGGACAACCCTATTTTTTAGAGGTAAGGGAGTCGAATCAAGTTGCTCGTAGGCTTTATGAATCTGTAGGATTTGTGGAAGTAGGTCGACGTCCAGCCTATTACCAGAATCCACTCGAGGATGCCTTAGTGATGAAAGGAGAGTTTCATGAAAGAAACGATTATTCTGGCGTTTGAGACTTCTTGTGATGAAACCAGTGTGGCTGTGTTAAAAGATGGAGAACTCGTATCTAACATCATTGCCAGCCAAATTGAGAGTCATAAACGCTTTGGTGGTGTGGTGCCCGAAGTTGCGAGTCGTCACCATGTGGAGATTATTACGGTCTGTATAGAGGAGGCTTTACAGGAAGCTGCGATTGAAGCAACAGATGTAGATGCTGTCGCAGTGACCTATGGTCCAGGTTTAGTTGGAGCTCTGTTAGTCGGGCTATCTGCGGCTAAAGCCTTTGCGTGGGCGCATGGGATTCCTTTGATTCCTGTGAACCACATGGCCGGTCACCTCATGGCAGCGCAGGACCAGGTAGACTTAGAATTTCCATTACTAGCTCTTTTGGTCAGTGGTGGCCATACGGAATTGGTCTATGTAACAGAGCCAGGGGAATACCATATTGTAGGCGAAACGCGCGATGATGCTGTCGGTGAAGCCTACGATAAGGTGGGACGTGTGATGGGTCTTTCTTACCCAGCGGGTCGACAGATTGATGAGTTGGCTCATCAAGGTCGAGATGTTTACAATTTTCCTCGAGCGATGTTGCAAGAAGATAATTTGGAGTTTTCTTTTTCAGGTTTAAAATCAGCCTTTATCAATCTTTATCATAATGCACAACAAAAGGGGCAAGAACTCAGTCAAGTGGATCTTGCAGCAAGTTTTCAAGCAGCGGTTTTGGATATCTTAATCGGAAAAACGAAAAAAGCTTTAGAGAAGTACCCTGTGAAGATGTTGGTTGTTGCAGGTGGTGTCGCAGCCAATACCGGTTTACGTCAGCGTCTAGCTGAGGAAATACAGGATATTCCGGTGGTGATTCCTCCTCTACGCTTGTGTGGTGATAATGCAGGAATGATTGCCTATGCGAGTGTGAGCGAATGGAATAAAGGACGTTTGGCTTCTTGGGATTTGAATGCGAAACCAAGTTTGGCCTTTCCAGTTCTTCGGGAACAGGCGATGTCAGAGGAGTAGTATCAAAAAACAGATGTCTCATGTGGTGCCCTCATCAGCACCTTGAAACATCTGTTTTTTAGGTTTTAGTCGTAGGAGATGGAACTACCAGCTACCCAACCGGTGGCAAGAGCACTGGTAATATTGAAGCCTCCCGTATGGGCATTGATATCCATGACTTCACCGGCAAAGTGCAAGCCTGGGATAAGCTTGCTTTCGAGGGTCTTAGGGTTGATTTCTTTAAGGTCAACTCCCCCCTTGGTTACAAAGGACTTAGCTAGAGACATTTTCCCTGTTACGGGAACCTGGAGGCCTTTGACTTTTAGTAGAACCTGCTCCCATTCTTTGGAAGGGATTTGTTTGATAGGCAGTTCGGCTAGATTTCCAAGTAAGAAGAGGGCCACCCGTTCGGGTAAGAGCGTTTTGAAGAAATTCTTGGCTTGCTTATCTCGGTTCTGCTCCAAGAGAGAGAGCAGTTCTTCCTTGGAGTGATCAGGGAGTAGATCAATTTCAATGGTTTCTCCGCCCTTGATGAAGGATGACATTCGTAAAGCGGCTGGGCCAGACAGACCAAAATGGGTAAAGAGGAGGTCGTGACGAATTTCTCGCTTGCCTAGTTTAAGGATGACCTCATCGAGAGAAATTCCTTGTAACTCTTTATGGGGAAAATCGGTTAGAACAGGACTCTCGGCAGCTTCTAATTCCGTGATATGATGCTGGAAGTGGCGAGCGATGTCATGACCGAATCCAGTGGATCCTGTGGAAGGGTAGGCTTTTCCACCGGTTGTGACAATTAGACGTTGGCAAGTCCACTCTTGATCAGCGGATCGTAGATGAAAAAGCTGGTCTTTTTTCTTAACCGACACAATTTCCGTTTGGGTCAGAATGGAAGCCCCTAGTGTCTTGATTTTTTTCTCCAAAGCTTCAATAATGGTCCGTGATTTATCGCTTTTGGGGAAGACCCGCCCATGATCTTCGACCTTAAGTTCCACTCCTTCTTCTTCAAAAAAACGAATAATGTCGTGGTTATCAAATTGGGAAAAGACGCTGTATAGAAAACGGCCATTACCAGGGATGTTGGTAATGAGATCTTCTAAAGTCCCGTTATTGGTGACATTACAGCGGCCGCCACCAGTTCCAGCTAGCTTCTTTCCTAGGCGACGATTTTTTTCGATGAGAAGGGTTTGTTGGCCATAGTAGGCACTCGCGATGGTGGCCATCATCCCCGCAGGTCCGCCACCTAATACAATAGTTTCAAAATGCTTCATATAGCCATTGTATCATAGGTTTGAAGAAACTTCGGATTATTTGACAGTCCAAGTGGGATGTGTTAAGATTTAGATACCAAAAAAGAAAAAGTAAAAGTACAATGAGGGTAATATGGCGATTGAGAAAACTGTACGGGAAATTGCTGAAATTGTAGGAGTCAGCCGCCAAGCCGTCAATGATCGTATTAAAACTCTACCACCGGAGGATTTGTCCAAGAATGAAAGAGGTGTGACGGTTGTTACGAAAAGCGGCTTGATTAAACTAGAAAAACACTATGAGAAAACCATCTTTGAAGATGAGCCTATTAGTGAAGATGCCAAAGAAAAAGAAATCCTACAAATCCTGGTTGACGAGAAAAACGAAGAAATCATACGCCAAGAGAGAGAAATTGAACGCTTGCATGAGCAGTTGAAGTCCAAAGATGAACAGCTTCGGACGAAGGACTCCCAGATTGCTGAAAAAGATAAGCAGTTAGACCAGCAACAACAATTGACACTACAAGCGATGAATGACAAGGACACCTTGAAGTTGGAATTAGACGCAGCGAAGAAAAAGGCTGAAGAGCAGACCCAAAAGGGTTTTTGGGCTCGACTATTTGGAAGAGCAACGTAAGAAGAGGCCAGGCCTCTTTTTTAGTACCTGTTGTGCATGTAGCTAATCGGAGGGTGCTGCTACTTTAAAACGGCTTAGGATGCTATCTTTTGATAGCATCCTAAGCCATTTTTTAATAGTTGCTCATTATTGGAAGGATGAGAGAATTTGCTATTCTTGCGGTATCAGCATGGGAATAGGCTTTAGGAATCATGAAATGGGAAGAACAAGGGTGAATTGGCTTCCTACTCCTAATTGGCTCTTGACTTGGATGTGACCTCCTAGTTGTTGGGCGAGTTCTTGAGCGATGGCTAATCCGAGTCCATGACCTCCAGTTTTCATATTACGTGAGCTTTCCACACGATAAAACCGTTTGAAGATATGAGGGAGATCTTCTGGAGCAATGCCTTGACCTTGATCGATAATGTGAATGGTTAGGGTATGGCCCTGTAGCTGACCTTGAATGTGCAGGGGACTAGCCTGAGCTGAGTATTTTAGAGCATTGTGGATAAGATTATCTAAAATGCGATAGAGCTTGTGATAGTGGCTATGGATATGAGCTGATTCGGGATCCATTTGAATGGAAACTTCACGTTTTTCCTGCTCTAGCTGCAAGCGGTGTTCGGCTAAGATGGCGACAATGACCTGATCAAGGTAGACGGCTTCGGTTTGTGGAGGTGCTGGATTTTCTTCAATCGCCAAGGAAAGATAGTCCAATTTATCCACTAGATGATTGAGACGTTTGGTTTGTTGGTGCATTGTATTTAAGTAGTGGGGAACTTCATCGCCTTGGATGATACCGTCTAGGATGCCTTCAATACTGGCTTGAATAGAAGTCAAGGGGGTTTTGATATCGTGGGCTAATTGGCTGACCATCAATGCTTTCTCTTGCTCACTTTCTTTGAGAGATTGAAAGGTCATTTGTAAATCTTGAGCCATATGATTGAACTTTGTATCTAATTGATGAAATTCAAGAGGGGATGAAATTTGGGATGTGGTTTGAAACTGCCCTGATGAAATGGCTTGCATTTTGTTGACCAAGAGCTGGAGCGAGCGGAGGACTTTTTGGTTGATGAAGAGACTTGGAAGTAGTCCTAGTAAACTCGCGATGGATACGATAACCATAATGGTCAAGCTTTCTTCTTGCTCGATAAGCATGTAATTAATGCCGATAAAAACGCCAATCAGTGTCAGAAGTAAGGTGACAAGATGGCCGATGAGTAAGTGTTGTTTTAAAGTCATATTATTCCTCTAACTTATAGCCTAGGCCCCAGACTGTTGTAATTTTAGGTGTGTTGGGGGTACTGAATTTAGCAATATCTTGACGCAGAGAGTGAATATGGACATTCAAGGTGTTGGTATCCTGAAGATATTCTTCTCCCCAAATTTTTTCATATAATTCCGATTTTGAAAAAACACGTTGTTTTTGAGTGGCTAGTAGCCATAAGAGATTAAAAGATTTATTGGGGAGGATGAGAGGGTGCTGGTTTACAAAGACTTCGTGGGTCATAGGGTTAATGGAAAGATCTCCTATTTGAAGAATGGATTCAGCAGGCTTGTTTCGCCCATAGAGTCTCTTCAAAATATTGGTGACGCGTAGGACAAGTTCCCTAGGGCTGAAAGGTTTGGTGATAAAATCATCTGCTCCGATGCTAAGGGAGTAGATTTTATCTCTTTCGGAAACCTTAGCAGTGATAAATAGAAAGGCCTGCTCTTCATTTAGATGAAGGACTTCTGAAATAAAGTCGTAGCCATCCATTTCTGGCATCATAATATCACTGATGATAAGATGAATCGTGTGTTGTTTATAAAGCTGGAGTGCTTCTTGACCATTTGTTGCGGTGTACACACAATAGCCAGCTTGAAGGAGATAACGTTGGTTGATGTCAATAATTTCGGGTTCGTCATCAACGAGTAAGATGGTATGTGTCATAGCTTTCCTTTCTAAAATGGCCGCGATAAGAAAAGGCAAATAGCCCTATACTAGTTTTAGTATAACACTATTTGCCAAAGAGGATAGGCTAGCTCCAATCAGTACTTGCTTTAGTTTTGCTTATTTTTTGTGAAGGGGGATTTCTTAAGGAAATGAAAACCGCTAAGCAAGCCCAAGAGTCCTAGTAAGCTAAGTGAAGCTGAACTTGTTTCTCCTGTTGATGGGAGTTTCTGCTCAGGATTCATCACTTGATTTGGATTCTTATTTTGGGAGGAAGTAGCCCTGGACGAAGCCATATGCATGGACTTAGTAGTATTAGAAAGGTTCTCTACTAGGTTTTTAGTCATGCTTGATGGTACAACGAGGTGCTCAGGGGCTTGAGAAGAAGGGGCAGAGTGCATAGTGTGAGGCATCTTTTCAAGGTATAGTGAGACCTCCTTGGTTGCTAGGACTTGTGCAGGATCCACTTTTCCATCTTTGGATCCATAGATTGTAATGGTTGCAGAAAGGTTTCCATCCTGATATTGTTTGAGGAAAGTAAGGAGTTCCTGGTCCATAAGACCTTTACCTGCTTTAGTGAGGGATACACTGTAGAAATACTGTCCAGTTGGTAGATTTGCAGCAATTGCCAAAGTTGGATTCATAGCAGTGCCATTATCAGACCAAGGTGCTTGATCTGCGGCTGTAAGAATCAGACGGGTCAACATTCCATCACCCCCAAAGGCTTCGAGAGGGATTATTTGGTTGACACCAGCTGTGAATGGGCCAGGGAACTGGGCTTTTTTAAGGTAATCTTGAGGAATATGCACCTTGTTTTTGGTGTTCCCAAGTACGGCGTTACGCAGGTCTTCTGGCAATAGCAGTGGTTGGAAGGTGACACGGACAGCTTGGCTAGCAATAACTTTGGTAAGATCAGCCATGCCGTTCTTAGAGTCATAAATAGTTACTTGTCCTTGATAAGGGATCTGTGCTTGTTGTTGTAATACGTTGAGAAGTTCTGCTCCAACTTTATCTTTAGCAGCCCCTTCTAAATGTAGGGCGTAGAAGTAACGACCTTTTTCGAGTTGGTCTAGTGGAGCTAGAGCTGGGTTCATAGCCGAACCATTGTCGGACCAAGGTGCTTGGTCTGCGGCTGTGAGAATTAAGCGGGTTAGCATTCCATCACCCCCAAAAGCTTCATAAGGGATAACTTCATTTACTCCAGCAGTGAAAGGCCCAGGGCTCTGAGCTGCTTTTAGATAGGATTCTGGGACATGAACTTCTTTTTTGAGATTCGTTGGGAGAGAAGCCGCAATTTCTTGTGGACTAGTTGTTTTTGGCTGAACGACGACTTCCATCGGTGGCAATGGGGTGGCGAGAGACTGTGTTTCTCCTTGGGGATTACTTTGAGGAGTTTCTTGGTAGAAAACAGCTTCTTCAAGCTGGTCAAGATTCTCTGTCA
Source organism: Streptococcus sp. 10F2 (assembly GCF_054331515.2). Classification (NCBI taxonomy): domain Bacteria; kingdom Bacillati; phylum Bacillota; class Bacilli; order Lactobacillales; family Streptococcaceae; genus Streptococcus; species Streptococcus sp. 10F2. The sequence goes on from NZ_JBTGGE020000007.1 coordinate 35,977, forward strand.
CAGCTTCAGCTGGCTTTTCTAGGATGGTGACTTGTGTAGCAGAACTTTCGGACTCGATCTCATCTGCTTGTACTTGGGGAACTTGTCCGAGAAGGAAGAGACTACCACTGACTAGTACGAGAGAAGCGAGTTTTTTATTTTCCGGAATTCTATAAAATTCTGTTGGCATAGTATTTGAACCTCTTTTCTTTAATCTATAGTGAGTATAGAGTATTTTTATTAAGCAACTGTAAGCTAATTCTAAAGAAATTCTTAAGGAAAGCTTAGGTTTTCTTAAAAAATAAAAAGGCTAGGACAAGATGTCCTAACCAGATGGGTGGCTACCCCTATTGCTAGTTGTATCGGGTAGATATTGAAGAATGAGACTACTTTTTAGAAAGGCAGTTTTCCAGCTAAAGCCCCCATGTTGCGTTGTGTTTCCTGATCAATTTGTTCTAAAGCTTTGTTGATTGCTTGGGCAGTCATATCGGCCAAAGTCTCTAAATCTTCTGGGTCAACTACAGCGGGATTGAATTGAATGGCCTTGACCTTACGATCTCCAGATAGTGTAGCAGTGACTAAATCTTGTACAGATGAAGCGGTGAAGTCCTTGGCAGCTAATTCAGCTTGTTTTTTCTCCATATCCTTTTGCATTTTTTGTGCTTGCTTCATAATACTTTGCATATTCATCATAAGGTTATTCTCGTTTCTTTTTTAATATGTGGCTTTATTTTACCATGTTTTTGAATAAAAAGAAAAAAGATAAAATTTCCAAGCTAAATGTTTGTGACTTTTCGAACATTTATGTAGGATGGAAATAGAAAGGAAGGAATATTTTATGTCTAAGAAAAAAGTTGTCATTGTTGGTGCTTCCCACGGTGGTCATGAATCAGCTATTCGTATTCTTGATAAGTATGAGAATGTGGATGTGACGATTTATGAAGCAGGGGATTTTGTTTCATTCATGTCCTGTGGAATGGAATTGTTTTTAGAAGGCAAAACTCTAGGTCAGGATACTGTTCGCAACTTCTCACCTGAAGAGTTGGAAGCGCGTGGAGGTCGCGTGGTGAACAATCACCAGGTAACAGCGATCCAACCAGAAGCTAAAACAATTACAGTTAAGAATTTAGCTGCAGGTGCAGAAGAGTCTGTTGCTTACGATAAATTGATCCTTAGTGTAGGGGTTGAGTCGATTGAGTTGAATCTTCCTGGTAAAGATTTAGAAAACATCTACTTGATGCACGGTTATGACTGGGCGAGCAAGATCAATGCTGCTCAAAAAGATGACACTATCAAGAATGTTGTTGTAATTGGTTCTGGCTATATTGGGGTGGAAGCGACTCAGGTCTTCACTCAAGCTGGTAAATCCGTTACTTTGATTGACATGCTTGAGCGTCCGTTGGGGAACTACCTCAATGCAGAATCAACTGAGATTTTGGAGCGGGCTTTTGTGGATGCCGGTGTGAACTTGCATATGGGTGCAAGTGTTGAAGCCTTTATTGGTGATGGAGCCGTTCGTGCAGTTAAAACAGATAAAGGTGAAGTACCAGCAGATCTCGTGATTGTAGCTGTTGGTGTTTATCCGAATACAGCTTGGTTGAAAGGTACTTTGGAGTTGGATGAGCGTGGCTACATCAAAACAGATGCCTACCTTCGTACAAATGTAGAAGATATCTATGCAGTTGGAGATGCGACGTTACAACCATCAATTCCAGCTAATCAAGCTCTTCCAATCGCTTTGGCAACAACGACTCGTCGTTCTGCTTTCTACCTAGCCAATACTTTGTTTGATCAAAAACCAGCCCGTGCTTACAAAGGTGTTGTTGGATCATCAGCCCTAGGTATTTTTGGTTATAAATTTGCGACATCTGGTTTGAACCAGTATACAGCTGGCCGTGTAGGTGTAGAATTTGCAACTAGCTTCTATGCTGATCGTGTACGTCCAGCCTATATTCCTGAGTCAGACAACCCAGAAGTTTTTGTGAGCTTAACGTTCCATCCACAAACTCATCAAATTTTAGGGGGATCTGTGTTATCTCGTCAAGATGTAACGGCTCAAGGAAATGTCTTGTCTCTAGCCATTGCTCAGAAAATGACTTTGGAAGATTTAGCAGAAGCTGACTTCTTCTTCCAACCAGGATTTGATCGTCAATGGAGTTTATTGAATCTTGCAGCACAGGATGCTCTAGGATATAAACGCTTTTAAGCTAGACCAGCTAGGAAATTTTCCTAGCTGTTTTTTGTTTGTGAGGCGAATAGACTCCTTTTCTTCTAAGTCGGAGTTGAATAAGATGGCACTTATATCCTTGTTTAAAGATAAATTATTTACAGAATGAGTATCAAATGTTATTATAAAGTAGACTGTAGAATTGCCAGCTTAGGCTCCAATTTTATATTGCATCACCAATCAATGGATAGAAGGAGAGTATATTACACATATGAAGAAATATACGTTTAACCGTCAGGTTCAGCGCTTCTCGCTTCGGAAGTACTCTTATGGTACAGCATCTGTACTATTAGGGACTTTCCTTTTTGCAGGGCAAAATGTTCAAGCAGATAGTGCTGCACCAGTAGACACAGATTCTACACCAGCATCAGCCTCTACGGAAGCTGCTGTTGCTGTAGAATCGATGGCCCCTCAAGAGGCAACTGTATATGTGGCAGAGCCTGTATTACCAGCAAGTCCTACGGCTTCAGAAGTAGAAGCTACACTTGCTCCGGAGACGTCTGTTGTTGAAACGACAGAAGAGTCTGTGAAAGAAACTGCGAATGTAGAAGCTACATCTGGAGCTGCAAACTCAGATAGTGTTGAAACAGCGACTGACAAGGAGCAGCCAGCAGGGGCTTCGGCTTTCCGTTCTGCAGTGTTACGGGCAGCACAGCCAGGTGAAGTTCAGGTCTATAGTCAGGCTCAGAGTTTCTCTGATAAACCGGGCGGAACGATTTCGGACTTTAAGGGTTATGTGATAAAGAGTGCCCATACGCCGACAACAGATAATATCCGCTTTGAATTTGATTATACGCCAACAATTGCGGCTGGACGGACGACAGAGGTTCCCTTTGTGTTTGGGATTGGTTATTCGGCTAACTTTAAACTATTGCCAAATAGCCTTAAAGTAAATGGGCAAACAGTTCCGTATTATAAGTCAGATAATGGTTCTGATTGGTACTGGTCTTCTAGTCAGAAAGTCCGTATCGGTCAAAAAAATAGAGTAGAATTTGTAGCGCAAGCAGTTACAGAAAAAATTCGCTATAGTAATGTTAACCCAACGATTGGTACAGCCAATACAGGGAACTACAACCGTTTCTTCTATCCTCTATCAGGTGATGCTATTGTTCGGAATACAACGACTGGTACTGTAAGCTTTGATGCCAAGACATTCCAGGAAACGATTGAGGAAATTGAAGGTCCTAAGGTACCAGAGCCTAAAGTTGAAACTTCTGCAATTCCGTTTACAACAGAATACAAGGCAGATGAAAGCCTAGAAGTCAATACTCAGGTGACAGAGCGTGAGGGTGTAGACGGTGAACAGACAGTCACGACTACCTACAAAAAAGAAGGTAAAGAGATTGTTGAAACCAAGGGTGAGCCAGTTGTTACCAAAGAACCGGTTGCGAAGATTGTCAAAGTTGGTACGAAGCCAACTGTTGTAACAGAAACAATCGAGTTTAAGACAGTTTATCAAGATGATCCAAGTATGAACCCTACTGATCCAGAAGTGGTTGTCACGGAAGGAAAAGCGGGTCAAAAGACAACGACTACAACGTATCGTTTGGATGAGAAGACAGGAACTGTCACTCCAAATACCCCAACTGAAGAAGTTGTAGCAGCAGTGGATCGTGTTGTTCGCCGTGGTGTTGGTCAAGAAAGCAAGATTGCTTTTGAAACGACTTATGTAGCCAATGAGAATTTGGAAGCGGGTCAACAAGAAGTTGTGACAGAAGGTGTGGAAGGAACACGCCATCCAAATGGAGAAGTTCTTAAGGAGCCTGTGACTAAGGTTGTTCAAGTTGGAACAAAACCAAAAGTTGAAGTGACTGCTATTGCCTTTGAGACGACTTATGAAGAAGATCCAAATATGAAGGCGACAGATCCAGAAGTGGTTGTCACAGAAGGAAAAGACGGTCAGAAGACGGTTACGACAACTTATAGCTTGGATGAAAAGACAGGAACTGTAACACCAAATGCCCCAACTGAAGAAGTTGTAGCAGCAGTGAACCGAGTTGTTCGTCGTGGTGTCGGTCAAGAAAGCAAGATTGCCTTTGAAACCACTTATGTAGCCAATGAGAATTTGGAAGCTGGCCAACAAGAAGTTGTGACAGAAGGTGTGGAAGGTGTCCGTCAGCCGAATGGTACAGTTTCTCAAGAACCTGTTACAAAAGTCGTTCAAGTTGGAACCAAGCCAAAAGTTGAAGTGACTGCGCTTGCCTTTGAGACGACTTATGAAGAAGATCCAAATATGAAGGCGACAGATCCAGAAGTGGTTGTCACAGAAGGTAAAGAGGGTCAAAAGACCGTTACAACAACTTATAGCTTGGATGAAAAGACAGGAGCTGTGACACCAAATGCTCCAACGGAAGAAGTTGTAGCAGCAGTGAACCGGGTTGTTCGTCGTGGTGTTGGTCAAGAAAGCAAGATTGCCTTTGAAACAAGATATATGGCCAATGAGGGACTTGAGTCTGGTAAACAAGAAGTAGTGACTGCTGGAGTTGAAGGTGTTCGCCACCCAAATGGTACAGTTTCTCAAGCTCCTGTCACTCAGGTTGTTCAAGTTGGAACCAAGCCAAAAGTTGAAGTGACTGCTATTGCCTTTGAGACGGTTTATCAAGATGATGCCAGCATGAAGGCAACCGATCCGGAAGTGGTTGTCACAGAAGGTAAAGAGGGTCAAAAGACGGTTACGACAACTTACAGCTTGGATGAAAAGACAGGAGCTGTGACACCAAATGCTCCAACTGAAGAAGTTGTAGCAGCAGTGAATCGGGTTATTCGCCGTGGTGTTGGTCAAGAAAGCAAGATTGCCTTTGAGACTCTCTATTTGGCAAGTTCAGATTTAGAAGCTGGTAAACAACAGGTAGTGACTGCTGGGGTTGAAGGTATCCGTCATCCAAATGGTCAAGTGACCCTGCTTCCTGTGAACCAGGTTATCCAAGTGGGTGTGAAACCAAAAGTTGAAGTGACGACTATTGCCTTTGAGACGGTTTATCAAGATGATGCCAGCATGAAGGCAACCGATCCAGAAGTGGTTGTCACAGAAGGTAAAGACGGTCAGAAGACGGTTACAACAACCTATAGCTTGGACAGCAAGACTGGTCAAATCAGCGACAATGCTCCAACAGAAGTTCTTGTTTCAGCAGTGAATCGAGTGATTCGCCGTGGTACAGGTCAAGACAGTAGCTTGCCATTCAAGACAGTTTACTTGGCTACAACTAGCCTAGAGGCAGGTCAGAAGCAAGTTGTATCAGCTGGAGTTGAGGGCGTTCGCCATCCAAATGGAAGCATCACCAAAGAAGCGGTGGCTGAATTGGTTCAAGTCGGTGTGAAACCTCTTGTAGTTGTAGAAACACTTCCATATCAAACGGTTTACCAAGAAGATAGCCAGATGAAGGCGACAGATGGTGAAGTTTTGGTTCAAGCTGGACAAGCTGGTCAAAGACGTACAACAACAACCTATGTTCTCGATGAGAAAACAGGTTTGGTTACAGCTCAGACCCCAGTAGTTGAAGAAGTGGTAGCCCGTGATCAAGTGATTAAGCGTGGTGTTGGTCAAGAGACTGCTATTCCATTTACGACAGTTTACTTGGCAACAGCAGAGCTAGAAGCTGGTCAGAAGCAAGTTCTAGTAGCTGGTCAGGCTGGTCTTCGCCATCCAAATGGCAGTGTCTTGAAAGAAGCAGTAGCTGAGTTGGTTCAAGTCGGTGTGAAACCGCTAGTAGTTGTAGAAGCACTTCCATACCAAACGGTTTACCAAGAAGATGCCAGCATGTTAGCGACTGATTCAGAAGTCTTGGTTCAAGCTGGACAAGCAGGTCAGAGACGTACAACAACAACCTATGTTCTCGATGAGAAAACAGGTTTGGTTACAGCTCAAACACCAGTAGTGGAAGCAACAGCAGCCCGTGATCAAGTGATCAAACGTGGTGTTGGTCAAAACACAGAAATTCCATTTACGACAGTTTACTTGGCAACAACAGACTTGGAAGCTGGTCAGCAACAAGTTCTAGTAGCCGGTCAAGCTGGTCTTCGTCATCCAAATGGTAGCGTGACACGAGAAATGCTTCCAGCTATGATTCAAGTGGGTACGAAACCACTGGTGGTGACAGAGGTTCTGAAGAACCAAACAGTTTATCAAGATGATGCTAGCATGTTAGCGACTGATCCAGAAGTTGTGGTGCAAGCCGGTCAAGCTGGTCAACGTGTCAGCACAACGGCTTATAGCTTGGATCTTGCGACTGGTAAGGTGAAAGCCTTGGCACCAGTTGTTGTAGAAACAGCAGCGGTTGACCGTGTCATTAAGCGTGGTGTTGGTCAAACGACAACACTTCCATTTGCAACCCACTATGTAGCAGACGCTAGTCTAGCAGCAGGTGAGAAGAGTGTTCGGATTGCTGGCCAAGCTGGTCTTCGCCATCCAAACGGCAGCATCATCAAGGAAGTGGTCGCTCAGGTTGTAGCTGTGGGAATTCGTCCAAGTCAACGGACTGAAACGGTAGCTTACTCAACTCGCTACCTAGAAGCTAAGGATATGGTAGCGAATAGCCGTCGTACCTTGGTTGAAGGTCAGACTGGTCAGAAGACTTATACAGTCTTGTATGTCTTGGATTCAGCGACAGGTGAAGTTACCGCTCAACCAGAAACCGAATCCTTGACGATGAAAGCAGTGGCGGAAGTGATTGAAGTTGGTGTACAACCTTCTACAAGAACAGCAGATGTAGCCTTTGCAACTGTCTACCAAGAAGACCTTGAGATGGAAGCTGGCAAGCAGTCGGTGGCACAGGCAGGTCAGTTAGGTCTTGATACCTATACGACAGTGTATGTCTTGGATACAGCAACTGGTCAGGCTGTCGCTCAACCAGAAACAGTAGAGCGAACTACTCAACCAGTTACTCAGCTTGTTCGAGTTGGCGTGAAGCCATTGGTGGTTGAGACTGAGTTAGGCTTTGAGACTGTTTACCAAGAAGATCCGAAGATGTTGCCAACAGATAAAGAAGTTGTGCTTGTTGAGGGTCGCGTTGGTAAAGAGACACGGACAACTCGTTATGTCTTGAATATTCAAACAGGTCAAGTGACTGCCCAAGAGCCACTGGTTGAACGGGTCGAGGCAGTGAACCGTGTGGTGAAACGTGGTGTTGGTCAAACTAGCCCAATCGCCTTTAAGGTTATCTATAAAGGTGATGTGACTCTGGAAGCTGGTAAGCGTCTTGTAGAGCAAGAAGGTCAAGAGGGAGTCCGCCATCCAGATGGATCTGTTTTGAAAGAAGCAGTTGATCAGTTGATTCGCGTTGGTCTAAAACCAGTTGAGACAGTTGTTGAGATTCCATTTGAGGAGAAAGTCGTCGAAGATCCGACACTTCCATTGGGTCAAATCTGTGTTGAAGTTGAGGGTGTAGCTGGTAAAGAAATCAAGCGGATTACTTATACTCTTGATCCTGAGACAGGTGAGGTTACAGCTCATGAGACAGTTGAGACGGTTGCGGCAGTGACTCGTCTTGTCCGCAAAGGTACCAAGGTGGCAGAAGTTTGCCCACCAGAAGCCCCAGTTGTTGAGGCAGCTCCTCAAGAAGCTGAGGTTAAGGTTCTTCCAAATACAGGTACTAGCGATTCTGCAGGTCTCCTTCTAGCTGGAGGATTGGCAGGATTAGCAGGTCTTGGATTGGCCGCTAAAAAACGGGAAGAAGATTCCTTATAATCATAAATGATTGAAAGGTGGAGGAGAAAGAGCTTTTCTTCTCCTCCACCGCGGGTTGATTGGGTCAGATTTTGAGTGTGAAATACGAATAATCTTCCAATCAATTACGGAGGTCAGGAATAAGGGCCACCTAAAAAGAGGCTGGGACGTGAGTCCAGCCTCTTTTTGAGTGTTTGAATCGAACCTAAGAAACTAATGAAAAATTGTCAATGAAAACGAATTTTCATTTTCCGCTTTTTTCAGATTAGCTTTACATTTCAAGGGATAGTTGTTATAATCTTCAAGTATACTTAATTGAAAAAAGGAGACTAATGACAATGGATGTATCTTGGGGTATCAAATACCTAACCGAGTTTATTGCGACAGCGTTTTTGCTTGTGCTAGGAAATGGTGCTGTTGCCAATGTGGATTTGAAGGGAACTAAGGGAAATAATTCTGGTTGGATTGTGATTGCCTTAGGTTATGGTTTGGCTGTAATGATGCCAGCTATGATGTTTGGGAATGTATCTGGGAACCATATTAATCCTGCTTTCACGCTAGGATTGGCAGTTAGTGGACTTTTCCCATGGGCTCATGTAGCACCATACATCTTGGCTCAAGTTCTTGGTGCAATGTTTGGTCAGTTGTTGGTGGTTATTGCCTATAACCCATACTTCAAGAAAACTACAAATCCAAATGCCGTTTTAGGTTCTTTCTCAACAATTTCAGCTTTGGATGATGGTACTAAAGCCTCTCAAAAAGCTTCTATGATTAATGGTTTTATTAACGAGTTCATTGGTTCCTTCGTTCTTTTCTTTGGGGCTTTGGGACTTACTAAGAACTTCTTTGGAGCAGAATTGGTTGGTAAATTGATCGATAATGGATTTGATCAGACAATGGCTGAAACAGCTGCTAGCCCTTATACAGCTGGAAGTTTAGCAGTAGCTCACATTGCTATTGGTTTCCTTGTAATGGCCTTGGTTGCAGCTCTTGGAGGTCCTACTGGTCCAGCCTTGAATCCTGCTCGTGATTTAGGTCCACGTTTATTACACTTCTTGTTACCAACAAGTGTTCTTGGTGAAGCTAAGCAAGATTCTAAGTGGTGGTATGCTTGGGTGCCGGTTGTAGCACCTATTGTGGCATCCATTATTGCTGTCGCTGTCTTTAAAATGATTTATCTATAATGGAGAGCCACACCCGATGAGAGGGTTAATGAGCTGATTTCCATGTTGAAAAGAGGTCGAGGCCGTTTGCCTTGATCTCTTTTTGTATAATTACTTGTCTTTTTTTAAAAATTCTTTTAAAATAACAAGAGTTATTGTGGAGGAAAACATGAATAAAGATAGGCTTGTACCTGTACTAAAGACAAATAATCGTCGCTTAAATTTTGAATTTTATGTCGAGAAGATCGGCCTAACGGTGTTACTAGAGGATGCTGGTTTGGCTAGCTTAGGGGATGCTCGGAAAGTAACGTGTTTAGAAATTGAAGAACTCCCTTCAAATCGTGCCTTACAGCCAAAGGGAAAGAAAAAGTTAGATTTATTAGTCTTTCGAGTAGAAGATCCACGAGCGGTTGAGGCAGGATTGGCGAGGGGACTACAGATTGATCAATTATACAAAGGTCCTAGAGGTTGGGCTTATCTGGCGACCTCACCTGAAGGGGATCGAATTCTAATTCATGCTGAACAAAGGGTAACTGATCTCCAAGAGGTTGAAGTAGCGGATTATCCCGAAGTTTTTAAGCCTGGACCTGAAAAATTAGACCAGGTTATCTTAGAAGAGATTCATATTAACGGAATGGACAAGAAGAAATCGCAGGCTTTTTATCAACAATTAGATTGGTCTGTTACCTTTGTGTTTCATGAGGAACAAGGTGAGTATCTGACGGCTGCTGCAGGTGAAACTTGGGACCTCTATCAGCTACGCCTCTTCCAGCAGTCTTGGGATTTACCCCGTTTGAAGGAGATCTTTACAGATCAGGAAACATTTGTTCCGAAACGGGAGAATTTCTTCTTGACGGAAGATCCGTACAATCAGTTGGAATTATGGATTCAAGCCTATGAATAAGCAATTTGCCTCAAAAATCCAGGAGCATCTCTCTCAACAAGTTTATCCAGGAGCGAGTATAGGCATCTTTCGTGAGGAACAGTGGCAAGAGTTTTATGTGGGATTGGCAAATCCTGACTCTGGGATTGTGAGTCAGGAGCATTTAGTGTATGATCTAGCAAGTGTGACAAAGGTTTTGGGAGTTGGTACCTTGGTGCTTCAATCTTTGAAAGAAGGTCACTTGCACTTGGAAGATCGGATACAATCACAGCTTCCTGAATTTGCTCATAAGCATTTGCGAGTTGTTGATTTACTGACGCATACTTCTGGCCTAGATCCTTTTATTCCCAATCGAGATTCTATGGATAGGGAGCAGCTCCGACAGGCCATGCTCCAGTTACAGCTACGACCAGACTCACGTTATCTCTATTCAGATGTGAATTATATTTTACTAGGCTTTTATTTAGAGGCTCTTTTAGGGAAAGATTTTGAGACCCTCGTAATGGAGCGTGTGTGTGCTCCTCTTGGGTTGCAGAATACTAGTATGGGACCCCGACAAGGGGCTGTCCCAACTGTTAAAGGGGATTACTCGGGACAGGTACATGACCCCAAGGCTCGGGTTTTAGGGCCTCATACAGGGAGTGCAGGTTTGTTTTCAACCTTATCTGATTTACAGGTATATGTTGAAAGTCAGTTGAGGGAAGAGAGTCCGTACTTAGATCAGATTCACGGTTCTGATCCAGACAATCCTCGTAGTTTGGCCTGGAGACGAGAGGGAGCTTGGATTGATCATACGGGTTATACAGGGACTTTTCTACTGTTAAACCGAGCAACTCAGGAAGCTGTCATTTTTTTATCGAATCGAACCTATTGGCAGGATCAGCGAGCTCAATGGATTCAAGATCGGAATGCCCTAATGGATTTGATTCGTCAGGGACATTTCTAAGCAATATCGAAAGCGTGGCCCTTGCCCGCTTTTTTCTTTGGTAATAGGAAGCTAAAAATGAGGCTGGGATATATCCCAGCCTCATTGAGTGGCACTTGCTTAATTCAAGGCATCATCCATAGAAAGAACTTCGTGGAAGACACGTTGGGTTAATTCTGTTTTTTGCTCTGGAGTGAGGTATTTTGTATTTACACAGTAACCAGAGATACGAACGATGACATCTTCACCTGCCATAATCTTGTCATAAACATCGGAGAGGTCCATTACGTTTAGGTTGACATGTTGCCCGCCATTTTCAAAGTAGGCATCAAGGATTGTAACCAAGTTGTCTACTTGCTCATCACGAGTTTTACCGAGTGCTCGTGGAGATACTTGGGTTGTGAGAGAGATACCGTCATTGGCGTGAGCAAATTCAAGTTTTGACAAGGAGTTCAAGTTTTGTAGCCAGCCGCCTTTTGATTTTGGAGATGGATTGGCACCTGGTGAGAAGAACTCAAGTTCACTTGTGTTGACAGTGCCATCTTCGTTGAGGTAGACTCCACGGTGAACAGGTGAGTGACCTGTTTGTTTGGAGTAGGCTACGTTTGAAGTGATTGTTAACAAGGATACAGTTGCTTCAGCATTCTTGTAGAGTTTGTGGCTAGCTAAGCGGCTATGGAAGGCTTCTAAAAGCCATTCAGCGATTGCATCAACTCGGTCATCGTCTTCACCGTAACGTGGATAATCTCCGATTGTTTCATAGTCGTAGATGTAGCCATTTTCATCACGGATTGGTTTAACAGTTGCATACTTGATAGCAGAAAGGGAGTCAACAGTATTGGCGAAACCACAGATACCAAATCCCATGTTAGCCCCTTGATGAGTTGGCAAGAAGGCCATTTGAGCTGCTTCATAGTTGTATTTATCTGTCATATAGTGGATAATATTGAGAGCATCCACATAAGTATCGGTGAGCCAGTCAAGAGATTCTTCAAAGTTTGCTTTGACTTTATCGAAATCAAGAATTTCATCACGGATAGGTTCAATGTCGAAGACTTTGTAGTCCTTATGAACATCATCGAAACCACCATTGAGACCTGTGAGAAGGGCTTTGAGGACGTTAACACGCGCACCAAAGTATTGGATATTGTGGCTTTGGTTTTCGTTTTCAGGATCCAAAGGAGACACACAACAAGAAATACAGCTCATTTCGCCATAGCCTTCTTTAGCCATTGTGGTCACCCCTTCGTACTGGATAGAGGAGTGTTTATGACTCATGTCCATACAGTAGCGACGGAAGCTATATGGTAACTGATCGGTCCAAAGTACAGTCAAGTTTGGCTCTGGTGAGTTTCCAATATTGTCCAAAGTGTTCAAGAAACGGTAGTCCATCTTGGTTACCCGGTGGCGACCATCTGCTCCCATACCCGCCATTGATGTAGTGATGAAGGTTGGGTCACCTGAGTACAGTTGGTCATAGGCTTTGGTACGAGCGAATTTCACAGTCCGTAGTTTGAGGACAAAGTCGTCTACAAATTCTTGTATTTCGGATTCGGTATAAGTACCGCGTGCCAAGTCACGTTCTGCATAAATATCTAAAACGATTGGAACACGTCCGAGGGAAGTAGCTGCACCATTAATGACGCGAGCTGCTGCCATGAAGGCAATGTTAGTCCATTGGATAGCTTCTTTTGTATCCATAGCAGGACGACGAACATCAACGCCATAGAGATCTCCAAGGGCAACGACCTCTTTGAGAGCTTGGTATTGAAGATTGACTTCTTCACGAAGACGGATAGTTTCTTCATCAATCTCTGTTAAAGCATTCCAGTCATCCACTTTTTCAGCCATAAGGAAGTCTGCTCCGTATAGGGCAAGACGTGCATAAACCCCGATAATTCGTCCACGGGAGTAGGCATCTGGAAGACCTGTAACAGTGTGGGCATGACGTGCACGACGGATATTCGTTGTATAAGCACGGAAAATACCGTCATTTACAGTAGTCGCATATTTAGTGAAGATTTCATGTAGGTGTGGATCTGGCTCATAACCATTTTCACGAAGAGTTGTTTCAGCCATCCGAATTCCACCTTTTGGCATAAAGCTAAGACGGAATAATTCAGAGTTTTGGAGACCAACAATCAACTCATTGTCTTTATCAATATAACCTGCAGGAATATCTGCAATAGATGCTACCCGATCAGTATCCATTGGGAAACGAGTTGCTTCATAACCAGCCTTTGTTTCTTCAATGATTTTCTTAATGTGGAGGGAGCGTTCAGTTGGTCCTGCCAAGAAGCTTTCATCTCCATCATAAGGAGTGTAGTTGGCTTGTACGAAGCGGGATACACTGACTTTCTCTTTCCAGTCTGTTCCTTTAAAGCCTTCCCAGGCTTGTTCAAAAATGTCTTGAGTGTCAACGGTTGTTTTTACGACCATCTAGGGTACCTCATCATCTTTCTAGTCTTGCGACACATCGAAAAATCAATCGATTAGCTGACAGGATTTTGACAAGTCATTGGGAACATCGATCGATTTTTCAAGCAGTTCGAGAACTGTTATAATTACAATTAGATTATAACACAAAGTAATCGTTTTCAATACTAGAAATGTGCTTTGAAAGGGGTTTCTGATGTAATACAGTTTTGTTTAAAAAGAAAAACTGTATTAGTTCTGTCTTAGCTTACGAAAGGAGGTTAAGGATTATGCTCATATTTCCACTGTTAGATGATCAGTCCCGCAAAATTATCCATATAGACATGGATGCTTTTTTCGCTGCTGTTGAAGAGAGGGATAATCCCACTCTAAGAGGAAAGCCTGTGGTCATTGCTCGGGACCCACGGATTACGGGGGGAAGAGGAGTTGTTTCAACCGCTAATTATGAAGCCAGACGTTTTGGTATTCACTCAGCTATGAGTGCCAAGGAAGCTTATCAACTTTGTCCCCAAGCAATTTTTATCCAAGGAGACTATGCTAAATATAGGAAGATTGGACAGCAGGTAAGAGAGATTTTTTATCGTTATACAGATTTGATTGAGCCTATGAGCATTGATGAGGCGTATTTAGATGTGACAATCAATAAGATTGGGACATCCTCAGCGGTTAAGGTAGCTCGCTTGATTCAAGAGGATATTTGGAGGGAGTTGAGGCTGACTTGTTCGGCAGGTGTCTCCTATAACAAATTTCTAGCCAAGCTGGCTAGTGATTATCAAAAGCCACGGGGCTTGACGGTAGTTAAGCCAGGGGAGGCTCTTGATTTCTTGGCTCCTTTAGCAATTGAAAAATTTCACGGAGTGGGAAAAAAGAGTGCCGAGCGACTTCGAAATATGGGAGTGGAGACAGGTGCGGACCTTTTAGAGCTCTCTGAAATGACTCTGATTGATCGCTTTGGACGCTTTGGTTATGATCTCTATCGGAGAGCTAGAGGGATTCATACTAGCCCTGTTAAACCGAATAGAATCCGCAAGTCCTATGGCAAGGAAAAAACCTACAGCAAGTTTCTACGACAAGAGGCGGATGTTCGCCAGGAGTTACAGAGTTTGGCCAGAAGTTTAGCGGCTACTTTAGAGGCTGAGAATGTCCAAGGTAGAACTGTTGTTTTAAAAATTCGCTGGGAGGACTTTGAGACCCTAACCAGGCGTATGACTTTAGATCGTCCTCTATCTAAGGAAGAGGAGCTTTTGGCTGCTGCCTTAGAACTGTATGATTCCATTGAGCAAAGTCAGACCGCTATCCGTCTATTGGGGATAACTTTGACCAATTTGGGAAAAGAGCAGGAAGAAGATTTATGGATTGATAAAGAAGAAACCGCTACAAGCGAGGCTCCTTTGTAAAATAGGGAGTCTTTACTTTGTAGCGGTTTGATCTATCTTAAAAAATTCAGTTAGGTCGGCCTCGGTTAAGCCAATTAGAGGATCAATGTTTTCCCAATTTTCCTCTGTTAAACGATGGTTTTCCAAAATTGGCTGTTCTTCTTCCACTGTATCCACAGAGTTATCCACAGTTCTGTGGACAACTTGTGGATAATCTGTGGAAAACCTTGGGGAAAGGTAGGTCTGGCGTTGGGTTCCTTCGTTTTCCACAGCATAAGTATAGGCTGTGGATTGTCCTAAAAGAATGAGTTTGCTTTTGGCACGTGTGATGGCTGTATAGAGCAGATTACGTTGCAACATCCGACGATTGGCTTGGGTTAGCGGAAGGAGGACCACAGGAAACTCACTACCTTGTGATTTATGAATACTCATGGCGTAGGCCAGACGGATTTTATACCATTCTTTGCGCGGGTAGTTGATTTCACTGCCGTCAAAGTCCATCCGTAGTTCATCTTGCTCACTATCACTATACTGGGCTGGAATTAATTCTGTGATGGTTCCGATATCACCATTAAAAACATTAGCTTCTGCATCATTGACTAAGTGGATAACCTTGTCTCCCAATCGGTATTGAGAGTCAGTAGCTTCAAAACTTTGTTGTCCTTTTTTTAGGGGATTGAGGAGATTTTGCATGAGCTGATTAATGGCATCGATACCAGCTACTCCTCGATACATAGGGGCTAAGACTTGAATATCGGCGGCCTCAATACCACTTCTTAGTGCCGCTTGGACAATCTTCTCAATCATTTGTGGGATATATTCGGCTTGAGTTTCAAAGTAAGAGCGGTCTGCTTTTTTTTGTGGAAAATCTTCTGGTAGTCTTCCGTGTTTGATGTCATTGGCCAAATGGACAATCGTTGAATCTTGGTCTTGACGGTAGATTTTTTCGAGGTGAATTTTAGGAATAGCTTCAACTGTTTGCAAATCTGCTAAGACCTGTCCAGGACTGACGGAGGGGAGTTGGTCGGCATCGCCGACCAATAGAATCTTAGTATGATTGGCTAAATTTTGGAAGAGCTGGTGTGCCAACCAGGTGTCGACCATGGAGAATTCATCAACAATGATAAAATCCGTATCCAAGTACTCCTCCAGATGACTGACTTCATCATCAGCAACCATCCCTAAATGGCGATGGATGGTTGCTGCGGGTAGTCCAGTTAATTCATTCATCCGACGGGCAGCTCGACCGGTGGGGGCGGCTAGCAGGATAGGGAGATCTTTGGAATTTAGGTTAATGTTGTGAAGTTTGGCATAGACGGAAATGATTCCGTTCAAAACAGTTGTTTTTCCGGTTCCGGGACCCCCGCTGAGAATAAAGATAGGTTCCTGAATCGCTTTTACAATGGCTGTTTTTTGGATGCTGTCGTACTGGATTCCTAACTCGTTTTCGACTTCTTCAATCAAGTCTTGAACGTGCTCGTCTTTCTTTGCTGCTTCTTTTTGATCTTGAGTCTCTAAGAGTCTCAGGAGATGATTGGCAATACCTTCTTCTGCGAAGAAGAGAGAATTGCCAAAAATCTTAGTCCCTATATTTTGGATTTTATCCTCCTCTAACAGGCGGGTTAACTCTTGGGCGATGACCTGGGGATCAATCGGTTCTTGCCGCGCTTCTTCCAGCAGCACCAAGGTTTTTTCCAGTAGCGGAGCCGCCTCTAAGAAGGTATCCCCAGATTCCATACAGTGTTGGAAAAGGCTGTGGATAATCCCTGCTCGAAAGCGTTCGGGAGAGTTGGTTTCAATTCCTAAGCGTTCAGCGACTTGGTCGGCCATGACGAAGCCAATACCCCGGATATCTTCAACCATTTGGTAGGGATTTTCTTGGATAACAGTTAGGGTTGCTTCTTGATAGGTATCATAAATTTCTACAGCCAGTCGATTAGGAATTCCCAAGTCTGCTAAGCGGGCCAAGGCCTGCTCTAGACCATAATTGATTTTCAGAGTTTGAACGAGAGCCAGCCGATTGGTTTTAGATAACCCCTTTACTTCTTCCAGCCGTTGAGGATTGTTGAGGATCTCATCGATGGGGTTCTCAGAGCGATAGATGTCCAGAATACGCTTAGCGGTTTGTTTTCCGATTCCCTTAAATTGAGGTCCCGAAAAGAATTTGATCAGTCCTTGTGGACTTGGCTTTTCCCGCTCATAGCGACTGGTAGTCACTTGTTCTCCATAGCGAGGGTGTTGAACTAATTGCCCGTAAAAACGATAAGCACTGCCTTCAACGATGGTTGCAAAGGTACCGGTGACAATCAACTCAGAGCCAACATAATCTGAGTCTGTTTCATCTAAATCAACCAACAGAATTTTATAAAAATTATTTGGATTTTCAAAAATAACACGGTCTACTCGACCAGAAAAGTAGTGTTCCATAGAGTCCCTTTCATGGGTAAAAGCGAAATATCCTTGAAAAAAGAGACTGAGACTTATTGTCTCAGCCTCTTTTTTTCAGCTTAGTGTCTTATTCATGTAGTACTTTAAAGTCAGTGATAGGCCAGAAACGGAGAACGACTTCTCCGACAATTTGATCAGCCTTGAAACCACCTACATCACGGCTATCTTTTGAGACAATTCGGTCATCTCCCAAAAGGTAGTATTCCCCTTCCGGAACTGTTACGGTAAAATCTGCCTGACCTTCACGATTGGCTGTAAAAGCTGGGGACGCTTGGGCTAGATTTTGGAAATATTGGCTGTAGGAATAGGTATCCTGTAGTTTATCTGCTTGAAAAGCTGCTTGATAATCAGCTAGGTAGTCTTCAGCAACTTCTTTTCCGTTGATAAAGAGGGTATCTTGTTTGAATTCTAATTGATCTCCTGGCATCCCGATGACCCGCTTGACAATTTTCTTTTCTTTTCCATTTTCATCGGTTTCGGATGCAACGACGATATCAAAGCGATCAATGTGATTCTGATTGAAGACAATCAAGTATTGACCTTCTGCTAAGGTAGGATCCATGGAATGCCCTTCAACGGTGACAGCTTGCCAAAAAATTAAGCGGGAAATGATGATAGCACCGATGAGAATGATGAAGATGAGGGTGTCGAAAATTTGGCGCATAAGGCCTGATTTTTGTTGTTTATTCTTGCTTGCTCTACTTGCCATGGTCTTCCTTTCGCGTTTAAGAATCTGTTCCTGATTATTGGACAGATCAATCTTTTGCTACTTTAACATATAGGAACTATTGTATCATATTTTAGCCGTATTCAGTGGTGGAAATGAGACCCATTTTGCAAATGACAAGCCTTAT
>NZ_JBTGGE020000008.1:0-48378 GCF_054331515.2 Streptococcus sp. 10F2
TGACTTACCCAGATGGATCTCAAGATAAGGTTCCAGTGACTGTTAAGGTTTCTGAAACTCCAACGCAAGCTGAAACCAATGAACCAACCCCGGCAGACCAAACGGTTAAGGTTGGTGAAACCCCAACAGCAGAGAAATCCATCTCTAACTTGCCAGAGTTGCCAGCAGGAACAACAGTTTCCTTTGAAACTCCAGTGGATACAACAACAGCAGGCGACAAACCAGCTACTGTAGTTGTGACTTATCCAGATGGATCTCAAGATAAGGTTACTGTGACTGTTAAGGTTGAAGAGGCTTCAACGCAAGCTGAAACCAATGAACCAACCCCGGCAGAACAGACAGTCAAAGTTGGTGAAACCCCATCAGCAGAGAAGTCCATCTCTAACTTGCCAGAGTTGCCAGCAGGCACAACAGTCTCCTTTGAAAGTCCAGTAGATACTAAGACAGCAGGAGAGAAACCAGCTACTGTAGTTGTGACTTATCCAGATGGTTCAACAGATAAGGTTCCAGTGACTGTTAAGGTTTCTGAAACTCCAACGCAAGCTGATAGTAATGAACCAACACCGGTAGAACAGACGGTTAAGGTTGGTGAAACCCCATCAGCAGAGAAATCCATCTCTAACTTGCCAGAGTTACCAGCAGGAACAACAGTTTCCTTTGAAAGTCCAGTGGATACAACAACAGCAGGCGACAAACCAGCTACTGTAGTTGTGACCTATCCAGATGGTTCAACAGATAAGGTTCCAGTGACTGTTAAGGTTGAAGATCCACGTACAGACGCAGATAAGAACAAGCCGGTTGGTCAAGAACAATCAGTGCTTGTAGGAGCTCAACCAGATCCTAACAAGTCTATTTCTAATCTTCCAGAGTTGCCAGCAGGCACAACAGTCTCCTTTGAAACTCCAGTAGATACTGAGACAGCAGGCGATAAGCCAGCGGTAGTCGTTGTGACCTATCCAGATGGTTCAACAGATAAGGTTCCAGTGACTGTTAAGGTTGAAGATCCACGTACAGACGCAGATAAGAACAAGCCGGTTGGTCAAGAACAATCAGTGCTTGTAGGAGCTCAACCAGATCCTAACAAGTCTATTTCTAATCTTCCAGAGTTGCCAGCAGGAACGAAAGTATCCTTTGAAAGTCCAGTAGATACTAAGACAGCAGGCGATAAACCAGCTACTGTAGTTGTGACTTATCCAGATGGTTCAACAGATAAGGTTCCAGTGACTGTTAAGGTTTCTGAAACTCCAACGCAAGCTGAAACCAATGAACCAACCCCGGCAGATCAAACGGTTAAGGTTGGTGAAACCCCATCAGCAGAGAAGTCAATCTCTAACTTGTCATCTCTACCAGCAGGAACGAAAGTATCCTTTGAAAGCCCAGTGGATACAACAACAGTAGGAGAGAAACCAGTTACTGTAGTTGTGACTTACCCAGATGGTTCAACAGATAAGGTTCCAGTGACTGTTAAGGTTTCTGAAACTCCAACGCAAGCTGATAGTAATGAACCAACGCCAGTAGAACAGACAGTTAAGGTTGGTGAAACCCCATCAGCAGAGAAGTCAATCTCTAACTTGCCAGAGTTGCCAGCAGGCACAACAGTTTCCTTTGAAAGTCCAGTAGATACAACAACAGCAGGAGAGAAACCAGTTACTGTAGTTGTGACTTACCCAGATGGTTCAACAGATAAGGTTACTGTGACTGTTAAGGTTTCTGAAACTCCAACGCAAGCTGATAGTAATGAACCAACACCGGCAGAACAGGCAGTTAAGGTTGGTGAAACACCATCAGCGGAGAAGTCAATCTCTAACTTGCCAGAGTTGCCAGCAGGAACAACAGTTTCCTTTGAAAGTCCAGTAGATACAACAACAGTAGGAGAGAAACCAGTTACTGTAGTTGTGACTTACCCAGATGGTTCAACAGATAAGGTTCCAGTGACTGTTAAGGTTGAAGATCCACGTACAGACGCAGATAAGAACAAGCCGGTTGGTCAAGAACAATCAGTGCTTGTAGGAGCTCAACCAGATCCTAACAAGTCTATTTCTAATCTTCCAGAGTTGCCAGCAGGAACGAAAGTCTCTTTTGAAACACCGGTAGATACAACAACAGCGGGTGATAAGCTAGTTACTGTGGTTGTGACTTACCCAGATGGATCTCAAGATAAGATTGAAGTAACTATTAAGATTGTGACTTCAACAAAACCTGTTGATCCATCTAAACCTGAGGTGAGACCAGAAATGAAACCTCAAGTTTCAGATCAAAAATCTGAGATCAAAGAGTCATTGACTCAAATGAACACTAAATCTATGGACCAAGAAACTCTACCAAACACAGGTGAGGAATCTAATGCAGGTGCTGTAGCTCTTGGTGTCGGAATGCTTCTAGGAGCGGTTGGTCTTAAAGCAAGACGTCGTCGTACAGAAGACTAATCTTTATAGTTTAGTTTTTCTACCTTGAGGTGATTACAAGACTTCCTTTTGCTAGTTGTATAACTAGCAGGGAAGTCTTTTTTTGGTTGTAGTTCTAGAATTTGAACAGTAAAAAATAATGGAAATTCCAATAAATAGACAGTAAACACTTTTCCCTCGGGAGTCTTCCTTTGAGTCCATGACTTTATTGGCAACCCTATCACTGCAGAGCAACTAGCAGAACTCGCTTATAATGGGCTATGTTTATAGGATTGGCAGTTAAAAATGAAATAAGAGTGGCCTTGTCAGGGGCTGTGAGGAATCATTGAACTATAATAAAAGAGCTTGGGTTAGACCTAAGCTCTTTTAAAGTGTTTTGCGTTTTTGTGCGGTTTTGGTAATGGTGATTTCAACGTCTGGATCTAAGGCTGTCAAGGTGTCCATGATAGTCTTATCGTGAATCTCAGCGTCAAACTCAACATCGTATTCGAGAATTAACTGATTGCCTTTTTTCTGAGATTTAAGGGAAATTAATTGGCTATCTGTGTGATGATTGGGGAAGTTTTTTTCTAAAAGTTCATGATAGTCATAGTTACGGGGTAAGGTAATGTGCAGAATTCGTTTACTCCGATTGACCTTGGTAAAACTTGATTTTTCTAAACCAAAGAGCACGAGACAGATTAAAATGGTAAAACAGGTGGCTAGAAGTAAATAGCCCATTCCAGTTGCTAGCCCGATTGCAGTGGCAGTAAAAATGAGTAGGAGTTCTTTTGAACTGGCTGCTGCAGAACGAAAGCGAATAAGGCTGAAGGTACCGGCAACGGCAACTCCGGCACCTAGATTTCCATTGACCATGAAAATAATCATGGCAATGAGGGTTGGAAGCAAAGTCAGAGTCATGACAAATTCTTTAGTGTAGAAGGTGCGATACTTGTAGGCAGTTGCTAAGATGACTCCAAGAATGAGACTTACCAATAAACTGGAGATAAGTGAGAAGATGTTAACGTTTACGGTGTTAGTTGTGGAGGTAAAGACACTATTAAATAGAGTTTCTTGCAAGAGTCAGTTCCTCCTTGTTTAGGGTATTAGCGAGGCGATAAGCCGTTCCATATTTTGAGAAAGATTCTTGTATAATATCGTATGTTTTGAAGATTTCTGTCAACCATTGTGGGCATTCACCAGGAACTTTTACTTCCATAATGACCTTAGAAGGATCTAATAAAGCAGCTCCGAATTTACCTGCGGAAAGAGAAAGGTCCCAATCACGATACAGGAGATTTTGGTCAATAGTAATACGGACATCAGAACCATTTTTACCTCGGAAAGAAATGCGATCATAGTAGATGTACATTTTGGGTTGAATATGACCGTAACGCTTTCGGATAGTTGTTAAATCTGATTGGACTGGCTTCTCTATGTCTAGATCTTGGTATCCGTCAAGGAGAGATAAGCCCGTGCTAACATAGCTTGCAATGGTATTAGCAGTAGCTGTTAAACGATTTTTATAGCCAATGCCATCAATTTTCTTTTTAATCTCTAAAAAGGCTTTACTGGTAGCTTGGGGGTTTGCATCGTAGATGCGCATGCGGACTTTTTCTCGGGCATGTTGTTTAGCAATGGAATCTTGGATAAGGTCAAAGTTTTCGGTATCAAAGTAGATATTGGTGATTGTGGAAGTGGCGTAGGTATCTTCTTCAATATAATCTTTTAAATCTGCCAATAACTGTGGTAACAAACTTTTTTTAATAATATATTTGGTTTCAATCCGTTTAAATTGCTTCTGAATAATCTTGACTGCCATTGGTATTCCCTTTCATTTTTTCTGAAAATAGAATAACGAGTTTGGCTTAAAGCAAACTAAAGGAAAGGTTAAAGAAAACTAAAAGGGATTTCTTCTAGTCCCTGAGGAGTGACTCGATAAAGTTTGTCACAAACTTGGGAGAGAAAGCGGCGATCATGGGAAACACAAATGAATCCCCCTGGGTACTGTTGGAATACTTGGCGAACTTCGGGTTGAGAGGTTGGGGAGAAGTTGCGGCTTGGTTCGTCAAGAATTAGAAAGTTTGCTTCATCTAAAACCATCTTAGCTAGTAAGACCTTGGCTTGTTGACCTCCTGATAAATCTTTGATGGCTTGGTGCATTTCATCACGGCTAAATTGGAGGTTGGCTAGGTAGGTTTGCGCCTGCCCTGTTTGCTGAGTTTGAAGAAATTTGAGTGGACTGGATTCCATATCTAGGAAAAGCTTATAGTCTTGGGGCATATAGCCTAATTGTAGATCAGATTGATGCTGCAGTTTCTGGTAGATGATATTTAATAAGGTAGATTTACCTACCCCATTTGCACCAATCAAACCAATTTTTTCTTGTCCGCGTACTTGTAGGTTGACCTCACGGATGAGAGTTTGATCTTGTTGTTTTAGTTGAGGCTGATTTAAATCAAGGATAATTTTAGATTTGGGGAGTGGTTGAATATTAGAAAAGAAAATTTCAATCGTCTCTTCGTTAAGAGGTCTTTCTGTCAGTTGTTCTCGCTGGCGCTCAAGATTTCTTTCTTTAGAAAGGACACTTTTCATTTTTTTGGCAGCCAATCTTCCCGCGGTAGCGTCGTGGGTATTGAGGACATTGTGACGAACCTGAGATTTTTGACGTTGATGACGCTGGAGTGCTTTATCAAACTCCTTGCGATCATTTTGTGCTTGCTTTTGCTGTTTGTAGTAGGCAGCTTTTCGCTCTTCCCGATAGGCTTGGTAATCCAAGTGTTGAACAGTTGTTTGCGCCATTTTTCGTTTTTTAAAGGATTCTAAGTGAATGATCTTAGTGGCTAGCTTTTCTAAAAATTGTTCGTCGTGGGATACAAAAAGGATAGCTTGTGGACACTGGGCTAGGTAATTTTCTAACCAAATAAGGGTTTCTAAGTCTAAGTCATTAGAGGGTTCGTCCATGAAAATGATATCACTCGGAATCGAGAGGGTCTTTAGGAGTTGTACCTTGAGTTTTTCGCCGCCCGATAAAGATGCTAGGGTCTGGGAGCTCGCAAAACGTTCGCTGTTAAAATGAAGTTCCTCTGCAAGCCGGTATAAGACGGCGTAATCTAAATCAATCTCCGAATCTGCAAAGAAGTATTCATTTAAGGTGAGCTGTTCGAACTTAGGGTCTAGTTGCTGGGGAATATAAACAGAGGCAGCATAATCTCGTTGAATGTGACCACTGATTTCTAAATAAGGAGTTAGCGTTTGATCGCCTAGCAGGACTTTTAGAAGACTGGATTTACCATTTCCTTCCTCACCGATAATACCGATTTTATCACCAGCTTCGACGATGAGGTTGAGATCGGAAACTAGTGTCCGAAGATTTTTAGTCTGTGTTAGAGTTAATTTTTGAACTTGAAGCAGCATATAGGGTCCTCCTTTGTATGAAAAAAGCACACTATCTCATCTAGTAGTGTGCAGAGTCCAAGTCAAAAAGACCACTATTAAATAGGGGATTGGACAGATAGAACAAGTAAACTACTAAATAAGATAAGATTTAGTGAAATTTACTTGTTCATATCCATGGGCAATCACCTCGCTTGTTTTCTTAGCTCATAGAATATCACGGGAGGCAAAACAAGTCAAGAAGAAATTAGCATGAATTATTACTAGTTTGTAGAAATGTATCATATGTTACAGAAAATTACAGGAGTAACACAGTATTTTTAAGATGAGCTTTAGGTGCTTTTTTTCGAAAAAAATTATGATAGGATAGAGTTATAAAGTTTAGAAAGAGAACGAGACAACATGAAATTCAATAAAAAAATTATTCTTGCATCCAGCTTGCTTCTTTCAGTATTTGCTGGAAATAATGATACGCAAGCGACGGAACAAGATGGGAACTGGACTCCACGTACAACGGAACAAATCCGTGATAACCTAGTTCGTGAGAATGACACCTTAGTTTATACAGTTCAATATGGAGATACTCTTGGACAAATCGCTGAAGCTATGGGTGTTGATATGGCAGTCCTAGCTCGTTTGAACCAGATTGAAAATGTCAATGTTATCCAACCAGGAATGTTGCTTCGTGTAACGGTGAATGCTAATAATCAACCATTAACTTTTGAAGTGATTAACCCACAAGTGGAGGGACCTGCTTCTCATGTGGCAAGTGTTGATTTGACAACTCAAGAAATCTATACGCAAGACCAGGTGATTCCAATGTCACAAACGGTTGCAACAATTGTAGAAGAGGATAAGGGTCCTACTTATATGGCGACTCAACCGCCAGCAGTAAACCCAGCCTTAGAGCAAGCTTCTGAAGTTGTAAATACGAACTTTGTGGCGGCAAGTACTGATTCCGAAGTTCCTGCTGCTGAAACTTCTGCAGTGTCTCCAGCTCCTGTAGTTGAAGATAATCAGGCAGCACCAGTTGTAGAAGCTCCAGCGCCTGCACAACCAGCACCTGCTCCAGCTGTAGAAGCTCCAGCGCCAGCTCCTATTGCTGAAACTCCAGCACCAGCAGAACAGCCTGTTGAAGAAGCGCCTCAACCAGCTGAAGAATTGCTTGCAGATCATGATCATGATCATTCCCATGATGTAGTTGAGACTCCGGATCAGCCTGTAGAACAACCGGTAGCTGAACCTTCAGCACCAGCTCAAACGGTTACACCGGTTGATACTTCTGGTCTTCAGCCAGTTGCAGCTAACTTCATGCAAGATATTGCAAATCAGTTTGGAATCACGGATTATTCAAAATTCCGTGCTGGTGACCAAGATCATGGACGTGGACTTGCGGTAGATGCAATGGTCTACAACGATGCAGCTCTTGGTAATCAAGTTGCTCAATATGCTGTTGATAACATCAATAATGCAAACATTTCTTATATTATTTGGCAACAACGTTTCTATTCACCAGTGAATAATATTTATGGTCCGGCTAATACTTGGAATTTAATGCCAGATCGCGGTAGTGTAACAGCTAACCACTATGACCACGTACACGTGTCCTTTAACGGATAAGAAAATGATGCAGCCAGCTTTTGCTGGCTGTTTTTTGGAGGTTTCATGGCAGATTTAAGAGATATGTATACGGAGGAGAAGTTAAAAGAGATTGCGGCTGTTTTTGAGGCAGTTGAATCTACATTTCCGACTGCCACATTTTTAACGGATGTTCAGAAAAATGGGTGGGAAGAGCTCACTCTGAGGGAGCGCCATGAGCGTTTGGCGCGTGTATTGATGGTATGTTTGGCACGTCCTTTTCATCAGGTTGCTCCTTTTTTGCAGGAGGTGGGCTCCAAAGTTCAAGGTTTTACTTGGTTGTTTCTTCCAGATTTAGTTGCTCTTTTTGGGTTAGAGGATTTTCAGGCTTCTATGCAGACACTTGAAGTTTTAACGGAGTCGTCTTCAGCGGAGTTTGCCATCCGCCCTTTTTTGATGTTGGATTTTCTTAATACTTTTGAGCAAATGAAGTCTTGGGCAGTGTCTCCGAATGAGCATCATCGACGTTTAGCAAGTGAGGGCTTGCGTCCAAATTTACCTTGGGGTAAAAAAATTCCAGGTTTAGATCAGTATCGGCTTCAGATTTGGTCGTTACTAGAAACATTAAAGGGGGATTCTTCTCTTTATGTTCGAAAGTCTGTAGCCAATCATTTAAATGACTGGACACGGATTCATCCAGACCAAGTGTTAGATTTGTTGGAATCCTGGCAGGGATCTTCCAAGGAAGCGGATTGGATCATCAAGCGAGCTGCGAGAAATTTGCTAAAGGCCGGACATCCACGGGCACTTGCTCTTTTTGGCTATGAGAGCCGGCAGGATGTGGAGCGGGTCTTTTGGTCTTTTTCCAATCAGATTGAAAGTGGAGAACACATGGTTCTGGACTATGAGGTTCAATTGACGCAAAAGGGGCCTTTGCGTTTGGAGTTGCAAGTGGATTTTATGAAATCGAATGGCAAGCAGTCGTCCAAAACGTTTATGCTCAGAGATCGGGAGGCAACTATTTTACAGGGGCAGTGGACTTATGACTGGGTGGATAAAACCACACGGAAACATTGGAATGGTCAGCATAGCTTGCGTTTGCTTTTAAACGGTCAAGTGTTGGATGAAGGTTGGATTGAGGTTTCTGGATTTGACCATAAGAAAAAATGATGAGCTTCTTCAAAGATGGTAATTGGTCAAAGTTGGTTCTCTATGTTAGGATAATAGTATTGAAATCATGAAAGTGAAGGGATGACCATGTCTGAAGATAAGTTGCGAATTTTTGAGGAAGACGCCATTATTAAAGAGTACTTTGAAAAATTAAAAGTATTGGTTTCCAAGAAATCTATTTTTGCTCAGCAAATAGGACTTTTGGATGTTGCAAGTCTTTTGCGAGAATATTTTTATGAAGCAGGAGCGGATGAGGTTGTTTTGGATGCTTCTTATGCAGCGCCTTTTGTGATGGCTAAGTTTTTATCGAATCGACCTGATGCTAAGACCTTAATTTTTTATAATCATTACGATACAGTTCCTGCGGATGGAGATCAGATTTGGACTGGGAAGCCATTTGAAGTTAGTGTGCGGGATGGTTTTATCTATGGTCGCGGTGTTGATGATGATAAGGGGCATATCACAGCTCGTCTTTCCGCTCTCAAGAAGTACCAAGCAGAGTCTGGTGGTAGTCTTCCGGTCAATGTGATTTTTATTGTTGAAGGTGCAGAAGAGTCAGCTTCTGTCGATTTGGAGCGTTATTTAGACAAGTACAAAACAGACTTAGTTGGGGCAGATTTGCTAGTCTGGGAGCAAGGGCATCGGAATCAACTACACCAGTTAGAGATAGCGGGTGGTAACAAGGGGATTGTGACCTTTGATCTCCAGGTGGATTCCGCAGCCTTGGATATCCATTCTTCCTATGGAGGGGTCATCGATTCTGCTTCCTGGTATTTGGTATCAGCTCTTCATTCGATGAGAGCGGCTGATGGTCGTATCTTGATTG
This sequence comes from Streptococcus sp. 10F2, assembly GCF_054331515.2. Taxonomy (NCBI): domain Bacteria; kingdom Bacillati; phylum Bacillota; class Bacilli; order Lactobacillales; family Streptococcaceae; genus Streptococcus; species Streptococcus sp. 10F2. The sequence goes on from NZ_JBTGGE020000008.1 coordinate 9,355, forward strand.
ATGGCATTTATGATCAGGTTCGAGAGCCGAATGAACGAGAATTGGCTTTGGTTGAGTCACATGCCTTAGCCAATCCGGAGTCAGTTACAGAGCTTTATGGCTTGACTTTGCCAGTTTTAGTGGAAGAACGTCGTGAGTTTTTAAAACGTCTTTATTTTGAACCTTCTATCACCATCGAAGGACTTTCCACGGGTTACTTGGGCCAAGGAGTTAAAACAATTATTCCAGCTCAAGCCCAAGCTAAAATGGAAGTTCGTTTAGTTCCTGGTTTAGATCCGTATGATGTATTGGAGAAAATCCGATTACATTTAGCGAAACATGGTTTTGAACAGGTTCGAGTTACCTTTACCTTAGGTGAGAAGAGCTATCGCAGTGATATGTCAGCACCGTCAATCCTTAGAGTTATTGAGTTGGCAGAGCAATTGACTCCAGAAGGAGTAGCAGTTTTACCGACCTCACCAGGGACAGGACCAATGCATACGGTATTTGAAACTTTAGGGGTGCCAATTGCAGGTTTCGGAATGGGGAATGCGAATAGTCGCGATCATGCTGGGGATGAAAATGTTAGCATTGCCGACTATGTCAGTCATGTGGAACTCGTTCAGGCTTTGATTGCAAGTTATGAATAAAAGGTAGGTGGCTTAGGCCGCCTTTTTGAAAGAAAGATGATACGAAAAGCAAGTACTGAGGATTTGGATAAGATAGTCGCTATTTGGTTGGCAACGAATTTGGAGGCTCATGAATTCATTGAGGCTTCCTATTGGCAGGACCAACTTTTACATGTTGCTCAAGCTATAGATGCAGCGGAAGTTTATGTGGCTGAGGATTTTGGATTTATTCAGGGCTTCATTGGCCTCCAAGATTCCTATGTGGCTGGTTTGTTTGTGGCTCAGGAATTTCAAGGACAAGGGGTGGGGAGCCAGCTCTTACGTTTTGCGAAAGAGAAGCGGTCGCCCTTATCCCTTTCTGTTTTTGAAAAAAATGAAAAAGCAATAACATTCTATGAAAAGCAAGGATTTCAAGTTGTAAAAAGAGATATGGATCCTGCAACGGGGCAGGGACAAGTTTGGATGTCCTATGAGAAAATAGATAAAAATGGAGAATCAAGAATATGAAATTGGCAGTTTATACAAAACCAGGTCAAGTAGGCCTTGTAGAGAGTGAGAAGCCTCAGATTGAGGATAGTCAAGATGCGATTATTCGAATTGTGAGAACTTGTGTCTGTGGTTCTGATTTATGGCGCTATCGAGATGAGACGATGCAGCCTGGAACTCGGAATTCAGGTCATGAGGCGATTGGTATTATTGAAGAGGTTGGCTCTGATATTACAACCGTAAAACCAGGAGATTTTGTGATTGCTCCGTTTACCCATGGTTGTGGGAATTGTGATGCCTGCCGTGCTGGATTTGATGGGACATGTGATCGCCATATTGGAGATAACTGGTCTGGTGGTGTTCAAGCAGAATATATCCGATTTCAATATGCGAATTGGGCTTTGGTGAAAATTCCAGGTCAGCCTTCAGATTATTCAGAAGGTATGCTTAAATCTCTATTAGCCTTAGCGGATGTGATGCCGACTGGTTACCATGCGGCGCGTGTGGCTAATGTGAAACCAGGAGACAAAGTCGTTGTTATTGGAGATGGTGCTGTAGGTCAATGTGCAGTAATTGCAGCTCGAATGCTTGGGGCGTCGCAAATTATTATGATGAGCCGTCATGCAGATCGGCAGGCTTTGGCACTTGAATTTGGCGCAACGGCAATTGTTGCGGAGCGAGGTGCAGAAGGAATTGCTAAGGTTCGAGAGATTTTAGGTGGTGGAGCAGATGCTGCCTTGGAATGTGTTGGAACGGAAGCATCGATTGACCAGGCTCTAGGTGTTTTGCATAATGGAGGCCGAATTGGTTATGTGGGAGTTCCCCATTATGACAAGCATTCCTTGGGTTCGACTTTTGCCCAAAATATCATCATTGGAGGAGGTGCAGCCTCCGTCACAACTTATAATAAACAGGTGCTTTTAAAGGCTGTTTTAGATGGTGAGATCAATCCAGGAAAAGTCTTTACAACATCTTATCCTTTGGAAGAGATTGATCAAGCTTATCAGGATATGGATCAGCGGAAGTCTATCAAGTCTCTCTTAATCTTGGAGTAGAGAACGAGTCGGGAGAGCGGGCAAGGATTTAGTAAAGTCTAGCTGGAGCTCATAGTCCCGCCTAGCCTGTTTAGAAGCTGTATTAAAGAATGAATATTGAGCAACCAAGAGACTGGAACTTTTAACCAGTCTCTTTGTCGTACCGCAAGAATCGGTAGCTTTTTTGATGATTCTGGTTCGTTTATACATATCTATTTATAGCTAGGTGCTTGTCATTCTTGTCATCTATAACAGTTCGTAGTGGGTTATCAAATCTTCTTACAGATGGTGGAGACTTCGGTGGAGGCTGCTCACGTCCACACTACTTAGAATGAGGACCTGTTTATTGGAAATATTTAACATGAAAACTAGAATTGTAGCTAGTTATACGTATCACTCTGCTTTGAATTGAAATTCACTTGCTTCCTAGATTTGAACCCGTTTTTCAAATTTCCGAGACTAATTTGAACCTACTAGAAAATCTACATCCTTGAATTTTAAGGGGGCTTCCTATAAAATATAAGAAAAAGAAGGGGAAGACAAATGGATTTTAAACAGGCAGTGGCTCATTTTAAACAGATGCTGACCAAAGAGGTGGAGGATAAGATTGCCTCTGGTGAAAAATTGGTGCTCTTTATTGGACGGGAATCTTGTCCATATTCTCGATTTTTTGCTCCCAAATTAGCACAAGTACAAGTAGAACAGCAATTGGAGGTCGCTTTTTTAGACAGTGAAAATTTAGCGGACTGGCATGATTTACAAGCTTTTAGAGCAAAGTATCAAATTGTGACAGTACCGGGATTATTAGTAGCCGAGAATCAACAAGTTGCAGTCATTTGTGATTCATCCTTGTCACCGGAAGCTATAGCTGCTTTCATTGGTACGAAAAACTAGGAGGAACTTATTTGGAAAAGGTAAGTATTATTATTCCAGTTTATAATGCAGAGAAGTATCTTCGGGAGTGTGTTGAAAGTGTTTGTAATCAGACCTATCAAAATCTTGAGATTCTCTTGATTAATGATGCTTCCAAGGATTCGTCAGCACTATTGATCGAACAGTTGAAATTGGAAGATTCTCGGATTAAGGCTATCCATAAGCCTCAGAATGAAGGAGTTGGGGCAGCTCGAAACACTGGACTAGATATCGCTCAAGGCGAGTACATTCTGTTTATTGACCAAGACGATTGGATGGACTCAAATCATATTGCAGATTTAGTGGAGTTATTGGAACGGACACAGGCTGATATTGCTATTGCGAATTTCACTCGTTATTATATGGATGAAGAACGATATGAAATTCATATTGCAGATCAGGACTATTATGAGTTGGAGTTAACACCTAAGGAATGGTTCCGTTACCAGTATGGACAACCACACAATCTTAGCAGTTGTTTCACAGTTCCCTGGGGAAAACTGTATAAAAAGTCTTTATTTGAAAACTTTTTATACTATACAGGGGCATTTGGTGAAGATGACCGAGGTACTTGGAAACTTTATTTGCTCAGTGAGAAGATCGCTTACATGCATCGGGCTAGCCTAGTCTATCGGGTTAATGAGAGCAGTATGACTCAGACTACTGAGAAAGCAGAAATTTTTTCCGTAGAACCTGTTTTAGAACGGATAGCTGTACTGGCTATGTTGGGGTTTGATATATCCCAAGAAGTAGCAGCTTTTAAGTGGAGAGCTCAGGTTAATCGTGATACCAAACTGTTAGCAGGTGATATTGAAGCCTATAGAGACTTAGAGTTGAAATTGAAATTATTGGAAAACGATACAAAATGAGAGTCTATATTACAAATTTGAATGGACAGGCAGCACAAAGTACAGCTCAAATTGCCCAGAATATGGTAACGGATATTGCTGTAGATTTAGGATATCGAGAACTGGGAATCTATGCTTACAATATACATTCAGATACGCCTAGTGAACTGAGCAAGCGTTTAGATGGCATTGTAGCAGGTCTACGACATGGAGATGTCGTGATTTTTCAAACGCCTACCTGGAACACTACGGATTTTGATGAGAGATTTATGCATAAATTAAAAGCTTACCACATTAAGGTTGTAATTTTTATTCATGATATGGTTCCTTTAATGTTTGCAGGGAATTATTATTTGATGGAGAGAACGATTGCTTATTACAATAAAGCGGACGTTATTATCGCACCAAGTCAAAAAATGCTAGATGTTCTACGTGCCCACGGCTTAACAGTTCAAAAAACAGTAATCCAGGGGATGTGGGATCATCCAACAGAGTCTCATCAAGCAGAAGCTCGTTTTAAAAAGGAAATTCATTTTCCAGGTTCCCCTGAACGTTTTTCCTTTGTCAAAGAATGGCAGTACACGATTCCGCTAAATCTGTATACCTGGCATCAGTTAACCCTACCTGAACAGGTGAATTATAAAGGGTATAAACCGGATCAAGAACTACTAATGGAGTTATCCCATGGTGGCTTTGGCTTGGTTTGGATGGATGATCATGATAAGGATTACCAGACTCTTTATTGTCCTTATAAACTGGGGACATTTTTAGCTGCAGGGATTCCAGTAATTGTTCAAAAGGGAATTGCCAACCAGGACATTATTGAGCACAATAACCTTGGTTTTGTAGTGGAAAGTATCGAAGAAGCGGTGGAGCGAATTCAATCCTTATCAGAAGTGGAGTATGGGCAGATGGTAGAGCGGGTTCGAACCTTTAATCCTCTTATTAGACAGGGATTTTTTAGCCGTCGTCTTTTGACAGAGGCTGTTTTTCAAGCCTTGTGTCAGTAAGGAGTAATATGAAGAATTTAGCATCGATTCAAGTACGATCTATTTTAGAGACTCTTCAGCTTATCCAGGAGCATGGAGCATCCGTTGCTCGTTTCGGAGATGGCGAAGTAGATATGATGACAGGGTCTAGCATTCCCTATCAAGACTATGATCCTGATTTGGCTCAGGCTCTTTTAGAAATTCTCCAGACACCAAGTACTTCTAATTTTTTAGTTTGTTTACCGGATGTATTTCAAAATCTCGAGCGTTATAATGGCAATGCTACTCATTTCTGGAATCAGCATTTTGCTAGATATCAAGATTTTTATCGAGAATATTGTCATTCACCATGGTATGGATCGACATTTATTTCGAGACCTTATATTGATTTGGTCGATAAAAGTCAAGCAGCACGCTTCTTTGAGGCTTTGAAAGACGTGTGGAAAGGGCGAGATTTGTTAATCGTAGAGGGGGAAACGTCTCGCTCGGGTGTTGGTAATGATCTTTTCGCAGATGCTCAGTCGATTGAACGGGTCATTTGTCCTTCACGAAATGCTTTTGCGTATTATGAAGAAATTCTACATACTGTGCGTCAGAAAGCGGGTAATCGTCTTATTTTGTTGATGTTGGGGCCGACAGCTAAGGTTTTGGCACGAGATTTGAACAAGGCTGGCTATCAAGCAATTGATTTGGGGCATATTGATTCAGAATATGAATGGTTTCAGATGGGTGCAACTCATAAGGTGAGGTTACCCCATAAGCATACAGCGGAGTTTAACTACGATGAGGAGATTGATCTGGAGCATGATGTGGAGTATGCCCATCAAATTGTGGCTCGAGTTGGAGTGGAGGAGGAAGTAACTGTGATCACTGAAGCGGATAGCATCGAAGCAACGGGTTTGATTTCGATTATTGTTCCTGTTTATAATGTAGCGCCATATCTACATCGTTGTTTAGATTCTATTGTGAAGCAAACCTATAGCCATTTTGAAGTGCTATTGATTAATGATGGTTCGACAGATGGTAGTGCAGCTATTTGTCAAGAGTACGTGGATAAAGACTCCCGTATTCGATTAGTGCATCAAGAAAATCAAGGGCCTTCTGCCGCAAGAAATTTAGGGATTAGCTTAGCAAAAGGAGAGTATGTAACCTTTATTGACTCAGATGATTTTGTGGAAGCTACTTATTTGGAACTTTTGCACAAGGCCTTGGTGACCAATCATTCAGATATTTCTGTTTGTAATTTCACGTCTTTTAATGAAGAACGTCAAGCATTTCTATTTTCGATTACCTCTGAGATGTATTTTGAAAAAACCTATAGTGTTCAGGAGTGGTTACGTCAAGAAAATCAGGGACGACATAATCTACATTTGGTATTCACCTTTTCACCGATGAAACTCTTTAAGCGTTCCTTGTGGGAAGGTATTGCTTATCCCTTAGGGCGTCTACGAGAAGATGATGCGACCATTTATAAAACGTATTTAAAAGCGAAAAGGATTACCTTCATTAATCAACCTCTTTATTATTACTCTCAGAGTCCTACTGGTTTGTCACGAAATGTGATGCGAGAGGATATTGTGAGTATGGTTTCCATTGCTGAGGAGCGAATCGCCCTATTACTGGCTCTAGGCTATGATGTTACTGAACATTTGGATTCCTACATTAAACGTTTGAAGAAGTGCAGGGACGATGCTTTATCTAGTGGGCAAATCGAGGTGTATCAGCATTTGCAAAATAAACTTGATTTAATTGACAATCATCAGAAAGAGGTCTAAATGGAAAAAATAACGGTGATTGTTCCTGTCTTTAATGCCGGTCCTTATCTCCGACAATGTTTGGATAGTATTGTTCGACAAAGTTATCAGAATCTAGAAATTATCCTAATCAATGATGGATCTACAGATGGTTCTGCTGCCATCTGTGAGCAGTATCGTCAACAAGATCAACGCATTCGTGTTGTCCATAAAAAACTTGGTGGTGGTGGAGTTGGAGCTGCTCGTAATAGTGCTCTTCCTTTGATTACAGGTGACTATGTCCTATTTGTAGATAATGATGATTGGCTAGAGGAAACTCATATTGAATATTTGTATCAGGCTTTGAAAGAGACGGATAGTGATATTTCAATTGTGAATTTTACAGAGTATATCGATGATCGAGGGGCCTATCGTTTTCATTTAACGGAAGAAGATTATTTCCGAGAAACCTATACACCTGCGGAATGGTTTCAATATCAATATGAAGGACGTTTTTCCTTTAGTCAGGTATTTACGGTTCCTTGGTCTAAATTGTATAAGGCTAGTCTCTTTGAGGGAATTATTTATCCAGAAGCTGAAAAAGTTGAAGATGATTATACAACTTGGAAATTGTACTTGTTAGCGGATAAAATTGTCTATAGTCATGTAGGAAGTTATGTCCATCGAAAACGTTCCAGCTCTGTAACCAGTACTGTTGATTTGGTGTATGTATTTCCTTTACGCAGTATTCAGGAACGTGTGGTGATCTTGTCATTAATTGGTTTTGATGTCAAACAGGAATTACGTGCCTATCGTTGGCGGTTAGAGCGCCATATTGAAGCTCTATTGGAAAAGGGGGATATGCAGGACTATCAAAAATGTCTTACGACCCTGAAAATCCTGGACAAATGGTCTTAGAGAGAAGATTGGCTTCAAATCTTTTAAAAAGTTTTTAGTTTTTGTAGTAAGTCTCTAGAGATTCTATCTTAGCTACTAAACATATAAGCTATCTACTATAAATAAAGAGGTCGAGATTTGAAGTCGGCCTCTTTTTTATAGGTGTTGCCCTACTAAAAGGAATGATTGATCCTTGATTTTGGATTTGTGTTCGGAATAAGAATCTTTTGTGTGAAAAATCACGAAGAAATGTTAGCCCTTTCTTGATTTTATAAGAAAATTTCCTTATAAAAATGAGTTAAATTGATTGAAAAATATGAGGCTTAGATATATAATAAAGGCATTACATTATTTTGAAAGGTTGTGTGTGAGTGAAACATAGAGACGGAAAATCTGTTGAATCGTATAGGCATACTCGTGTTAAAATGCATAAATCAGGTAAGCATTGGGTCCGCACGATTATGTCTAGCGTTGGTTCCATTATTTTAGGCCAATCAAGGACAAAAATTTCTGAGCAATCGCTTCAGAAATCTAACCCTGATGAAATGGCATCTAAATTAATCTCTCCAGCTACTGTCTTAAAAGGGGCTGGGGCTCTTGGTGCAGTGATTGGTGGGGCTGCTTTAGGAACAGATGAGGCCTTTGCGACTGAGACAGTTGTAGCATCTGAAACAAGTACAGAAAATTTGACAACAGCTGAGGAAGTAACCTTGCCTACAGATGCAGTAGTTTCTACTTCATCCGAACAGGTTTCCTCTCTCCAAAATACGCTGTCAGATGTGTCTGAAAGTTCAGTATTGCAAGAGTCTGGTTCAGATTCAGCTTCCCTATCCACCTCTGTATCTACATCTGTTTCAGTTAGTGAATCAGAGTCTGTATCTGCTTCAGAATCGTTATCTCTTTCAGAATCGCTTTCTATTTCAACTTCAACTTCGAGCTCAGTGTCTTTGTCTCTATCTGAAAGTCATTCAAGTTCCGAATCACTTTCTTTATCTGAGAGTGAGAGTCAGTCAGCAAGTTATCGTGCATCATTGACTTTTGGCAAAGAAACAACTCAAGCTGAGAAGACTGAGCAGGTAACAGAGCGTGATAATCGTCTAGCAGAATTGAATCGCGCGAAATCCAGTGCTGAAATTTTAACACAGTTAGCTCATGAACAGCGTTTTGACTTAACGAATGAATCCTTGGCAGAAGCAGTAGCTGTTAGTCAAGGAGATATCGCTGCTGCTAAAACCATTTTAGGGGATTCTACTGCTACTCTAGCAGAAATTCAAACAACCTTATCAGCTTTACGCAATAGCTCACAAGCTTTAGCAGCAGAACTTGTGAAGCAAACACCAGATGGGAAGTTGAGTTTCATGCTCGACACAAGCTCAGCAGTGGTCTCTGGTCTTCCAAATCAAGCTGTTCCAGCTACCGTAGCAGGTTATACGGTCGAGCAGAAATATCCGGACAATATTAAATTGGTGGATATGAATGAAGACTTCTTCACTTTTGCAGTTGTGACAGATTCAAATAGTGCACATTATTTATCTCTATCTATTAATAAAGCAAATGAGATTTATGTGAATACGTTTGATAGCAACGGAGCTGTAGTAGATCGGACTATCCTAGTTTATGGTAATGATGCTCGTCAAACCATGACTACTGGAAACTGGACTTTATCTTCTCAATTACGCTTTACTCAAGATGGAACGATTATCCCAGATCAAGCTCGTATTCGTATTTCTACAACGAATGGGAATGGGACTGTTGTTGGTTTGTTTGGATTCCAGCAGAGACCTGCTATATCTGCTCGAGTAGATATTAATAATGTACCAGTTTATGTAACGCAGAGAATTCAGCATGTGTATACAGATGGGAAGCAGGCTGCTCCAGAACTTACCCAGTCTGGTTGGAGTTACTCACCTTATACCACAGCAGCTGTGAGCGTGGAACATGGGAAACTGGTTGAAGTTACTGGAGGAGGGGCTGAAGGCGTTCTAACGGTGACCAATCCAGTAATTACATATCGATATGATTACAGTATTTCAGAATCTGAAAGTACCTCACTCTCTACTTCTGAAAGATTATCAACTTCAGAGTCTGTAATGGCTTCACAATCACTTTCGACTTCAAGCAGTTTATCTGTTTCGATGAGTGTTTCTAGCTCTGAAAGTTTGTCTCACTCGGCTTCTGAAAGTCTTTCGGCTTCAGAGTCCATCAGTCACTCAGAGTCTCAAAGTTTATCGATTTCAGAATCCGTATCCTATTCTATTTCAGAGTCTATCTCAGAATCTATCTCAAATTCAATCAGTGATTCTGTATCTATGTCCATATCCGAATCTGTATATGAATCGGTAAGTGAGTCTATGTCTGAATCTGTCTTAGAGTCAGTATCCGAATCCGTATCCGAATCTGTATATGAATCGGTGAGTGAGTCTGTATCAGAATCTGTGTATGAATCGGTATCTGAATCCGTTTCCGAGTCAGTGAGCGAATCTATCTCAGAATCAGTCTCCGAATCAGTGAGTGAGTCTATCTCAGAATCTGTATCTGAATCAGTAAGTGAATCCATTTCAGAGTCTGTCTCCGAGTCAGTAAGCGAATCTATCTCAGAATCTGTATCCGAGTCAGTAAGCGAATCTATCTCAGAATCTGTATCCGAGTCAGTAAGTGAGTCTATTTCAGAATCTGTATCAGAGTCAGTGAGCGAGTCTATTTCAGAATCCGTCTCTGAATCAGTAAGCGAATCTATCTCAGAATCTGTATCCGAGTCAGTAAGTGAGTCTATCTCAGAATCTGTATCAGAATCAGTAAGCGAATCCGTATCAGAATCTGTATCCGAGTCAGTAAGTGAGTCCATTTCTGAATCCGTCTCAGAGTCAGTGAGTGAGTCTATTTCTGAATCTGTGTCCGAATCAGTAAGTGAATCTGTATCTGAATCCGTTTCCGAGTCAGTGAGCGAGTCCATTTCAGAATCAGTCTCCGAGTCAGTGAGTGAGTCTATCTCAGAATCTGTGTCCGAGTCAGTGAGTGAGTCCATTTCAGAGTCTGTATCTGAGTCCGTAAGCGAATCTATCTCAGAATCTGTATCAGAATCAGTAAGCGAGTCCGTATCAGAATCTGTATCCGAGTCAGTAAGTGAGTCCATTTCTGAATCCGTCTCAGAGTCAGTGAGTGAGTCTATTTCTGAATCAGTCTCCGAATCGGTGAGTGAGTCTATCTCAGAATCTGTATCAGAATCAGTAAGTGAGTCTATCTCAGAATCAGTCTCCGAGTCAGTGAGCGAGTCTATCTCAGAATCAGTCTCCGAGTCAGTGAGTGAGTCTATCTCAGAATCTGTGTCCGAGTCAGTGAGCGAGTCAATCTCAGAATCAGTGTCCGAGTCGGTAAGCGAGTCGATTTCAGAATCCGTGTCAGAATCAGTAAGTGAATCAATTTCAGAGTCTGTGTCAGAGTCAGTGAGCGAGTCTATTTCTGAATCTGTTTCCGAATCAGTAAGTGAATCTGTATCTGAATCCGTTTCCGAGTCAGTGAGCGAGTCCATTTCAGAATCTGTATCAGAGTCAGTGAGTGAGTCTATCTCAGAATCAGTCTCCGAGTCCGTAAGCGAATCTATTTCAGAATCAGTCTCCGAGTCCGTAAGTGAGTCTATTTCAGAATCCGTATCTGAGTCAGTAAGTGAGTCTATCTCAGAGTCTGTATCAGAGTCAGTAAGTGAGTCTATTTCAGAATCTGTGTCCGAGTCAGTGAGCGAATCTATCTCAGAATCTGTCTCAGAGTCAGTAAGTGAGTCTATTTCAGAATCCGTATCTGAGTCAGTAAGTGAATCTATTTCAGAGTCTGTCTCCGAGTCAGTAAGTGAGTCTATTTCAGAATCTGTGTCAGAATCCGTAAGTGAGTCTATTTCAGAATCTGTGTCAGAATCAGTGAGTGAGTCTATTTCAGAGTCTGTCTCAGAGTCAGTGAGTGAGTCTATTTCAGAATCTGTGTCAGAATCAGTGAGTGAGTCTATTTCAGAGTCTGTCTCAGAGTCAGTGAGTGAGTCTATTTCAGAATCTGTATCAGAATCAGTGAGTGAGTCTATTTCAGAGTCTGTCTCAGAGTCAGTAAGTGAGTCTATCTCAGAATCCGTCTCAGAATCAGTGAGTGAGTCTATCTCAGAATCTGTATCAGAGTCAGTAAGTGAGTCTATCTCAGAATCTGTATCAGAGTCAGTAAGTGAGTCCATTTCTGAATCCGTCTCAGAATCAGTGAGTGAGTCTATCTCAGAATCTGTATCTGAATCAGTAAGTGAGTCTATCTCAGAATCTGTATCAGAGTCAGTAAGTGAGTCCGTTTCAGAATCCGTCTCCGAGTCAGTGAGCGAATCTATCTCCGAGTCAGTGAGTGAGTCTATCTCAGAATCTGTGTCCGAGTCAGTGAGTGAGTCCATTTCAGAGTCTGTCTCAGAGTCCGTAAGCGAATCTATCTCAGAATCTGTCTCCGAGTCAGTGAGTGAGTCTATCTCAGAATCTGTGTCCGAGTCAGTGAGTGAGTCCATTTCAGAGTCTGTCTCAGAGTCCGTAAGTGAGTCTATTTCAGAGTCTGTGTCAGAATCAGTGAGTGAGTCTATTTCAGAGTCTGTATCAGAGTCAGTGAGTGAGTCTATTTCAGAATCTGTGTCAGAATCAGTGAGTGAGTCTATTTCAGAGTCTGTATCAGAGTCAGTGAGTGAGTCTATTTCAGAATCTGTATCAGAATCAGTGAGTGAGTCTATTTCAGAGTCTGTCTCAGAGTCAGTAAGTGAGTCTATCTCAGAATCTGTATCAGAATCAGTGAGTGAGTCCATTTCTGAATCTGTCTCAGAATCAGTGAGTGAGTCTATCTCAGAATCTGTATCAGAGTCAGTAAGTGAGTCTATCTCAGAATCTGTATCAGAGTCAGTAAGTGAGTCCATTTCTGAATCCGTCTCAGAATCAGTGAGTGAGTCTATCTCAGAATCTGTATCTGAATCAGTAAGTGAGTCTATCTCAGAATCTGTATCAGAGTCAGTAAGTGAGTCCGTTTCAGAATCCGTCTCCGAGTCAGTGAGCGAATCTATCTCAGAGTCAGTGAGTGAGTCTATCTCAGAATCTGTGTCCGAGTCAGTGAGTGAGTCCATTTCAGAGTCTGTCTCAGAGTCCGTAAGCGAATCTATCTCAGAATCTGTCTCCGAGTCAGTGAGTGAGTCCGTATCAGAATCTGTTTCCGAGTCAGTGAGCGAGTCTATTTCTGAATCCGTTTCAGAATCAGTGTCAGAGTCCGTAAGTGAATCCATTTCTGAGTCTGTCTCCGAATCAGTGAGTGAGTCAGTCTCCGAATCCGTAAGTGAGTCTATTTCAGAATCTGTGTCAGAATCCGTAAGTGAGTCCATTTCAGAGTCTGTCTCCGAGTCAGTAAGTGAGTCTATTTCAGAATCAGTCTCCGAGTCCGTAAGTGAATCCATTTCAGAGTCTGTCTCCGAATCAGTAAGTGAATCCATTTCAGAGTCTGTGTCAGAATCCGTAAGTGAGTCTATTTCAGAATCTGTGTCAGAGTCAGTGAGTGAGTCCATTTCAGAATCTGTTTCCGAGTCAGTGAGTGAGTCCATTTCAGAATCTGTATCAGAATCAGTGAGTGAGTCTATTTCAGAATCTGTGTCAGAGTCAGTAAGTGAGTCCATCTCAGAATCAGTGTCAGAATCCGTAAGTGAGTCTATCTCAGAATCAGTCTCCGAGTCAGTAAGTGAGTCCATCTCAGAATCAGTGTCCGAGTCGGTGAGTGAGTCCATCTCAGAATCAGTGTCCGAGTCGGTGAGCGAGTCCGTATCTGAATCTGTGTCAGAGTCATTGAGCGAGTCTATCTCAGAATCAGTGTCAGAATCAGTGAGTGAGTCCATTTCAGAATCTGTTTCAGAATCAGTAAGTGAGTCCATCTTAGAATCAGTCTCCGAATCAGTGAGCGAGTCTATCTCAGAATCTGTATCCGAGTCAGTGTCTGAGTCCATCTCAGAATCCGTGTCCGAGTCGGTGAGCGAGTCCATCTCAGAATCCGTGTCCGAGTCGGTGAGCGAGTCGATTTCAGAATCTGTGTCAGAGTCCGTAAGCGAGTCCATCTCAGAATCAGTGTCTGAATCAGTCTCCGAATCAATTTCAGAATCTGTATCAGAATCAGTAAGTGAGTCGATTTCAGAATCTGTGTCAGAGTCAGTGTCTGAGTCAATCTCAGAATCTGTATCAGAGTCAGTGTCTGAGTCAATCTCAGAATCCGTGTCCGAGTCAGTGAGCGAGTCAATCTCAGAATCTGTATCAGAGTCGGTGAGCGAGTCGATTTCAGAATCCGTGTCAGAGTCCATAAGTGAGTCTATCTCAGAATCCGTATCAGAGTCAGTAAGTGAGTCGATTTCAGAATCCGTTTCAGAATCAGTCTCCGAATCACTCAGTGAGAAACCGGTCGCTAATCGTCTTCCAAATACTGGAGATCAAGATTCTTCAGGTATGAGCCTAGCGGGATTAGGTCTTCTATCAGCGATTTTATTGGGTCGGAAAAAACGTAAAAAAGATGACCAAGCAGTCGATTAATGACTGATAATGATTATAATAGATATGCATAGTATGGTTTTAGACGAATCATATGATCGTTAGACGAAAAATGAGGCTGGAACATTTTGTTCCAGCCTCTCTATGCATGTTGCTACAAAATTTATAGTGTAGAAATAAAAAAGTGGATATTTAGACAAGAATATGATTCTTGTAGCTATTAGCTTCTCTGGCTATTTTAGGAGAGGGCAGAGATTGTTTATGTTATACTTATTTTAAAAAGGAAATATGAGGATGACCTCACTATGTTAAATTTAAAAAGTACATGGGCCAATCAGTTACTGCGTAGTAAAATGATCTGGACTTTGTTGATTGTGATGGTTTACATGATTGGACGGTTTTTACCAGTTCCGACAGCCCTGATTACAAATGAGCAACTACAACAATTTGGAAATCATACCATTTGGCAGAATCTTGCAACGGTGACTGGAGCTCGGATTAGTAGTCTGACGCTATTCTCCTTGGGATTGAGTCCTTGGATGACAACTGTTATTATTTGGCGCTTTTTTACTGTTTTTAATATCTTTAAAAATCAAACTCAGGCTCAGATGTATCACTATCGAATGTTATTATCGATAGTCATTGCAGCTATTCAAGCTTTCGGTTTAACAGCTTCTGCCCAATTACTTGAACTGCCTTTTATGGGTGTATCAGGAAAAGAGGTTAGTTGGTTTATTACGATTGTAATTTTGGTGGTAGGATCCGTTGTTCTAACTTGGTTAGGAAATAGAAATGCTGTTCGTGGTCTAGGTGGTATGACAATGATCATTTTGGTGAATATGATTCTTTCTTTTATAGAGAATGGAATTCGTTTTATCTCTGAACAGTCCGGATTTTCATTTCTGTTACTCGGTCAATTGTTGATTTTTGCGGTAATCTATAGCTTGTTAGTTTTGTTGACAGTTACGCTGTATAGAGGAGAATACCGAATACCAATTCGAAGGGTAGCCCTTCACACGGTCTATGATCAGAAAAGCTATTTACCGATTCGAGTAACACCGGCTGGAGCCTTGCCTTTTATGTATGGAATGACTTTGATGATGTTACCTGCTTATTTGTTAAGTGGTCTACGCTCCCTTTATCCGACCAATGATATGCTGAAAGTCTTGAGTACTCAGTTAAGTTTGACACAAGTACCGGGAGCAATTTTTTATATGTTTCTTTTGTATGTCTTATCGATTGGTTTTGCTTATTACAACTATGATTCTTATGATATTGCCAGAAATATGCGTAATAACGGGGATTATATTGAAGGGATTCGTCCGGGGCGTGATACAAAAGACTATATTCAGAAAAAAGTCTCTAGTCTTGCTCAATTTGGAGCTTGTACAGTTCTGTTGATTGGAGGATTGCCCTTATTATTTCTAGTAGTCAGAGGAACACATGATGGTAGTATTAGCATTGCTCTGTTGATTAACAATGCCTATATTGTATCAAGCCTATTATTGGGAGTTGTTGAACAAGTAGACACTATTCAAAGTTGGAAAAACTACCAGAATGTCATTTAGAAGTCGGGAGTTTAGCATGTTTTATTTCATTCCATCTTGGTACAATGCGAATCGTCCTTGGTACCATCAGACTCAAATCTGGTTTCGCGTTTTAGAACGTATGACCTTTGATGATACAGTTCACCAGATTAAAATGTTTCATCAGGGGCAAGAAGAAGTTGGATTGTTGATTTTAAATTATCAGCCTCAACTGCGTTATTTATTACATAAACAAGACCTTCTTGCAATTCCGTATTGGTCATTCTTTGATGATATTCAAAATATTTCGTCTGTATCAGTGAAGCCTTTTTCTTTTAAAGAGCTGCATTGGCCCAAAGGGACACAATTTCTATACAGTCCCTTTGCTGTTTTAGCACGAGTGAATCAAAAAGATATTGCAAGAATTCATTTTGCTCAAGATGGAAATCTTTTCTTTATTGAATTTTTAGAAGATGGTAAGGTGAGCAAACAGTATCTTTTTGACGATCGAGGTTTCCTATCTTCTATTCTCTATTTTGATGAGCAGGAGCAAGAATGGTATCAGGATTATCTCAATGAAAGTGGTGTCTGGCAGGTACGTGAATACTTACAGGGATCTTTGGAAGGACAGATTGAAGTGAATCCTTATGCAGATCATTTGTTTCAACAGAAGTTTTACCAGTCTTGGTCTTCACTAATGGAAGAACGTTTGGAACTTTTAAAGCAACAGGTGATGGATGATCAGGATACGTTGGTGATTGCGAGCCATTCTCAGCACAATGAGTTAATGCTTCAAGTATTTCCTAAGCAACAGAAAGTTGTTTCCTTTTTTGGGGATCGTTTTCAATTTGAAGTGGAGGATTCGAGCCAAAAGTTAGTTGAACAAGCGAATTTATTGGTTGTTGATACTAAAAAACAAGAAGAAAAGCTACGGCAATGGATGCAAGTCGTGTACCAGCAGCCAAAAGCGCTTTTACGTGTACCTCCTTACGATACACGTCTGCGATTGGGACATAGCCAAATGATAAAAGAGCAGATTCTGTATTTTTATATGGATTCTTTGACAGAATCGGAACTATTTCTTGTGCTAGAAGTTTTGTTAGATTTTATGGCGCAGCATGATGATGTAGCTCTATCATTAGTAACTTTTGATCGTTCTCGTAATACAAAAATAGTAGAAGAGTGGATTAGTCAGCGAATCTATAGTCATTACAATGCAGAGGATTTTTTTCAAGTAGCAGATACTGGAAATGAAAACCAATTGGAAGAAGATGAGGAGATGGAGTTGTCACGAATTCATTTTCATTTATTAACAAATGAAAATGATATTATTACAGCTTTAGATTCTGCACGCTTGGTGCTTGATTTGGGAGTAGAACCTGATCTCTATACTCAGATTGCTAGTATTTCAGCGGGGGTTCCTCAGATCAATCAGGTCGAGACAGATTTTGTTAGTCATAAGAAAAATGGTTGGATTCTTCATCCAGAGGAAAATTTAGAAGAAGCCTTACACTTTTATTTAGAGGGATTAGCAAACTGGAATCGTTCCTTGGTTTATTCGGTTCAGAAAATGGCAGATTATACGAGTGGTCGTATCCTTCATCAGTGGCATGAATTACTAGATAAGGAAGAAAGAACATGAAAATCTTACAAATTGGTGCCTCTTCTTGGGTCAATCAAGAGATTGTTTTACCGGAGGATATGCAGTGGTACTGTACGGAAGCAGAAGATATTCCAGCGTTGTTAGAGGAACTGACAGAACAAGCTCGGAATCGTTTACCGAAAATGGAAGACGGAAGCTCACTTCCGAAAGTACGTTTGCACTTTGATGCTGTTGTGATTACAAGCTCACTAGCTGAAGAAAGTTTGACTCCCCTTATGAATTGTGTGGAAGCCTATGGTCTTTATGTGGATACGGGAGTTTCCCTGCCGGAAGGAAGTCCTTTTGGGATATTTAGGCGAAAAATGCTACGGAAGCTCGAAGTTGTGGGAGATTTGCAAACAAAGATTGACTATCTTTATCTCACACACTTTGGGAGTCAATACGGTGCGAAACTGAAAGTGCCGGATATTGATGTTAGTGAACAATTTCAAGGGAATGTCTTTTATGATGGTCACGTAGCTGTTCATTTGCAGGGAGAGTTTGGCCAAGATTTTACCCCTTTACTAACCTTCCGTTATAATTTGGGAACCTTTCCTGTGGCCCTTGAAATTTGGTTGGAATATTTTAAAGTAGCAGGAAATCCAGAGATTTATTTGGAAATTACTCCGATGCGAAAGGGAAGCCTGCATGATTTTTTGGAACCGATTGTATTAAGCGAGGATCAATTGGAGACTCCCTATATTCTTCCTCCTGATGAAGAAATTGGTTTTTATGCCATCTCAGTCTGGGCCAAGGGAACAGGCGAGCTGGGATTTGGACCTCTTCATTGGCGGTATTCCCGTATCGGGATGGGACAATTTGTTCTAGGTGGGGAACGTTTCAGCGATTCTAAAAAACAGGAGTTGATTTATTATTTCAATCCTGGAGATCTGAAGCCACCTTTGAATGTTTATTTTTCAGGTTTTCGAACTGCTGAGGGATTTGAGGGTTATGGAATCATGAAGTCCTTGAAAGGTCCTTTTCTGTTGATTGGGGATCCGCGCTTAGAAGGTGGTGGCTTTTATATCGGTTCACCTGAATTGGAAGCCAAAGTGGTAGAGGTGATTCAGGAATCCTTAGATTATTTAGGTTTTCAACAATCAGATCTTATTTTATCGGGTTTATCCATGGGAACTTTTGGAGCTCTTTATTATGCATCTGATTTCAATCCCTATGCAGTTGTTATTGGAAAACCGTTTACAAATGTAGGTGATACGGTAGCTGCTATCAAGCTAAAAAGACCTGATGAATTTGAGACAAGTGCAGATGTTTTGCTCAACGTCACTGGGGGAGTTCAAAAGCAGGACATGGAGCAATTGAATCAGAAATTTTGGGATAAGTTTAAGCAATCTAGCTTTGCGGAGACTACTTTTGCAATTGCTTACATGGAAAATGATGATTATGACGGCAAAGCGACAGCTATGTTATTAGAAGCATTAACGGAACAAGGAACTCATATTTATACGAAGGGATATGAGGGCCGTCATAACGACAATAGTCGAGCGATCAATAGATGGTTTATGAAGCAGTATGTCCAGTTATTGGAGAATGGGTATGGAAGGAAGTATGGATGAGTAAAGAACTAATACATCGGATTACCTGGAATCAGGTTTATAATGGGGATGCTTATCTATATGGAACGATTTTAGTCTTTACCGATAGAGGTGTGTCTTTTGAAAATGGTGTAATGGCTTCAGGCAAGGTCATTTGCCGGTTTTATTCCGCTACAAATTACCAAGGCAAACGTAGTTCCCCAGCTTTGCCTCTTCTTGTTCCAGGTCATCGTTATCGGATTGAAATTGCTATTGAAACTAAACCAGAGGGACGCTTTTTTCTAGAATTTGCTTATTTTAACCGTCAAGGAGAGCAGATTGGTTTTGAAGTATTACGGACTTATCAAGATTATATTCATTATCCAATTGATGCTTTTACCTACTTAGTTACGATTAGAAGTGCAGGAGCGAGTCAGCTTTTATTTGAAGGTTTTTCAATTTATGCGATGGAGGAGGCGGATCCTTTTAAATTGGATAAACCACTGGAAAAGCGTTATCTCTCTCATCAGCTTCCAAGTGATTTGGACCTAGTCCAAAATCTTATTAAAACCATCTAATGAATGAAACTGTATGAAAGAAAGAAAATCATTATTAAATACTTTGAAGTTAGGTGAACTTCGACGTTTGCTGCAAGAAATTAATAATCTGGCAGAAGAAATGGAAGTCCTAACAGATCAAGAATTAGGTCAGTTAACGAATATTTTTCGCCAACGTCTCCAAGATGGAGAGCAGTTAGACGATTTATTGGTAGAAGCTTTTGCGGCTATGCGGGAAGCTAGTCGTCGTGTGTTGGGATTGTTTCCTTTTGATGTTCAGATTATGGGAGCAATTGCCCTTCATCAAGGCTATGTTGCTGAGATGAAGACAGGGGAGGGGAAGACCTTAACAGCAACGCTTCCCCTTTATTTAAATGCCTTGGAAGATCAGGGAGCCATTTTAGTAACAACAAATGATTATTTAGCAAGACGTGATGCCCAGGAAATGGGACCAGTCTTTGAGTTCATGGGTTTGTCAGTAGGAGTGGGTGTTTTTTCAGAGGAAGAAGACCCTGATGTTGAAGATAAACGAGCAGTCTATGCAGCAGATGTAACCTATACAACGAGTACAGCTCTAGGATTTGATTATTTAGCGGATAATCTTGCTGCTGATGCTAAGGATAAATTTTTACGTCCGTTCCACTATGTTATTGTAGATGAGGCAGATGCAGTGTTATTGGATGCAGCGCAAACACCTCTGATTATTTCAGGTTCTCCTCGGGTTCAATCCAATCTTTACCATGCGGCAAACCAGTTTGTGTTAACCCTACAAAAAGGAAGAGAATTTCAGCATTTAAGAGAAGACAAAGCTGTTTTTTTAACGCAACATGGAATTCGATATGCCCAAGAGTATTTTGATATTCCAAATCTCTACCAGGACGATTATTTTGAATTAAATCGGCACATCCAGTTAGCTCTAAGAGCTCACCATCTCTATAAAAAAGATATCGACTATGTTGTTGCTGATCGTGAGATTAAATTGTTGGACAATCGTACAGGGCGTGTCTTGGAAGGAACAAGACTCCAATCAGGAATTCATCAAGCCTTAGAAGCTAAAGAAGAGGTTCCAATTAGCAAGGATTCACGTTCGGTGGCTTCGGTTACCTATCAGAGTTTGTTTAATATGTTTCCACGAATTGCAGGGATGACAGGGACTGGTAAAATTGCAGAAGATGAGTTGATTCAAACTTACAAACTACCGGTTGTTGTTATTCCGACGAATTTACCGATTCAGCGAGTGGACTATCCAGATAAGATTTATGTGACGCTTCCTGAAAAACTACAGGCAACTTTAGAATATGTGAAAGAACTTCATCAGCGCCAACAGCCGATTTTATTGATTTCGGGAACAGTTGATATTGCTGAAATTTATTCGCGAATGTTACTTCAAGAAGGAATTCCACATAGTGTTTTAACCGCTAAAAATGTCGCTAAAGAGGCTCAGATTATTAAAGAAGCAGGTCAGTTGGGGGCAGTGACAGTAGCAACTTCGTTGGCGGGACGGGGAACCGATATTAAATTGGGAACTGGAGTAGCTGAGCTTGGTGGTCTTGCAGTCATTGGAACCGAACGGATGCCAAACAGTCGAATTGATTGGCAGCTTAGAGGCCGCGCTGGTCGTCAGGGTGATCCAGGGCTAAGCCAGTTCTTTGTATCTTTGGAAGATGAATTGGTGATCGAATATGGTGGAAAAGGTGTGCAGCGTTATTTTGAAAAGAATAATCATAGCAACCGTTCTAATTTTTGGGAGCCACTCAGATCCTCTCGTTTTAAACGTATTTTGCAACATGCTCAAGAAAAAAGTGAGGATAATGCTAGAAGTGCTCGCCAAGCGACAATTCGATTCGATGAAAGTTTACGCATTCAGCGCGAGAAAATCTATCATTTACGAGATGAGTTGATTTATAATGAGATAGATCTTTCAGATAAGATTGATCATATCTTTTTAGAAGTGATTGGGGCCTTTGTTACAGAAAATCCAGAGATAAGTAATCAGGATTTCCGCCGGTATATTCTAGAAAATTATAGCTACCAGAATCAGTCAGATCTGTTTACGGCCGATTTAAAAACGGAGCAAGATCGTAGCGACTATTTGTGGAATTTGTATCAGGCAGAATTGGTCCAAAAATCCCAGCAATTAGAGACCGAGAAAAAGATGGAAGAGTTTTTACGTCTTGCTGTTTTACGGGCGATTGATGAAGCCTGGATTGAACAGGTAGATACTTTGCAACAATTAAAGAACTTTGTTCCTATGAGACAGTTAGCTCAGAGAGATTCCACAGCAGAGTATTTTCGAGAGTCTTTGGAATCTTATAATCAGATGACTCATCGTATTAAAGAGAGTATCGTGCGTCATGTGATGCTCAGCTCCGTTGAATCAGATAAAGAGACTGGTTACACGATTTACTTTGTATAAGGGAGGTACTATGACCGTTTATAGCATAAATCTTGGAATCGGTTGGGCAAGCAGTGGGGTTGAGTATGCTCAAGCCTATCGTGCAAAGATTTTTCGAGAATTACAGCTTCCGGCCAAGTTTATTTTTACGGATTTTTTTCAAACGGAGAATTTACAACATTTTACGTCGAATATTGGATTTAACGATGAAGAAGTTCTATGGTTGTATTCCTTTTTTACAGATCTTAGGATAGCACCCACCAGCTATCGAAAGGAAGCATTGGAAGATACTTTCTCAGATCCAGTAGAGAGAACGGAAGTTGGTCATCAATTAATTCGGTATTATTTTAAAAATGACTACTATATTAATGCCAGTCTTTGCGGAGAACAGCAGCAATTTGTTCAACGAGTGGAATACGTAGCTAAGGGAAAATTAATTCGTAAGGATTATTATAGCTATACGCGTATGTTCAGTGAGTTTTATGCTCCTCAAAATGATCAACCTCAGTTGTACCAACGCCATTTTTTTAATGAAGATGGTAGTTTAGCCTATGAAGAGCTTGTTCAGGAAGATACCAGTGTTTTTCGGTTTTCAGATCGAATCTTAGTAGGAAAAGAAGCACTAGTGGCGGAGATGTTGGATCGACTAAAGTTACAATCGAATGATTTGTTGTTACTGGATCGAGCGACAGGGATTGGACAGGCTGTTTTTGCACATAAAGGAGCTGCAAAATTAGCAGTTGTCATCCATGCAGAACACTATAATGCTAAAAGTAGTGACGACTACAATATTCTATGGAATAACTACTATGAATATCAATTTACCAACGCTCATTTGGTAGACGCTTTTATTACTTCTACTCAAAAACAAAAAGAGGTATTGGAGCAGCAATTCCGAACCTATACCAAGCAACAACCGCGTATTTATGCCATCCCAGTTGGGAGCTTGGCGAAGCTACAGTATCCTAAAAAATCGAGACAGCCTTATAGTTTGATGACCAGTTCCCGTTTGGCTAGTGAGAAACATATTGATTGGCTTGTTTCAGCTGTCATTGAAGCACATCGCGATCTTCCGAATTTGGTATTTGATATTTATGGTGAAGGAGGAGAACGTCGAAAACTGACTGAGATGATTGAAAAAGCTCAAGCTCAAGATTTTATTCGTTTGAAAGGACACCAAAATCTGGCGGATGTTTATCAGAATTACGAGATTTACCTAACCGCTTCGACCAGTGAAGGATTTGGTCTGACCTTAATGGAAGCCGTTGGTTCAGGGCTACCGTTGATTGGTTTGGATGTCCCGTATGGGAATCAAACCTTTGTGGAAGATGGGAAAAATGGTTATCTAATTCCTCGTCCTGAGGCAGATGATGTAGCCTATATGACCCAGCAGTTTGCTCAAAAAATAAGGGATTATTACCAAGCAGCTAGGCAAGAAGAGGCTCAACTTCAGTCTTATCAGATTGCTGGAGCTTTCTTACATGAATATGTGGCTGGTTATTGGTCTCAGTTTGTGAAGGAGATGTGTCATGATTAAATTATATGACCGACTGACTCAAGATAGTTTAGATTTAGAATATTCCCTAAAAACGGCGGGATTTGAGGGAATTGGGGTTGTTTTACAGGATGATGGTTTTTTACCAAATGGTTTGACATCTCCATTTGAATTCTTTGCAGGTCAGGAAAAAGAGACCCCGTCTCCTCTTTATTTCAATGAAGTTGAAGTACCAGCTTATTGGCAGATTACGGGTACAAATCAACAAGGAGAAATCTGGGATTATGGTCAAAAGAAAGCCATTATCTTTTATCATGAGCCCAAACACCTACGTCTGGTGAAAACGGTGGAGTGGTTGGATACTGGAGGAAAGGTTAGGCAATCGGATCATTACAATCAATATGGCCGTCTTTTTGCGAAAACCTACTTCAATAGCCAACAGGAGCCAACCCATAAGCACTATTTTGATTCGTATCAGCGACCTTATTTTATGGAAAATTTTGTGACTGGGGATATGACCTTGGATTGGCGAGGAAAAACGTATTACTTTGCTAAAAAGGTTGATTTTTATCTATTTTATCTTTGGAATTCGGGTCTAGACCTATCTCAAATTTATTATAATTCTTTAGGAATGCCCTTTTTGTTGGCCTACTATTTGGGAGGAGAAGGACAAGATGTTCTCTTTTGGCAGGAAGATATGGGAGACCAGATTCCAGGGAATATGCAGCTGCTTCTTAATGGAAATATCCAGCGTTCCACCCGTGTCATAGTTCAAAAAAGAGAATCGTATAATCGGTTGATGGATTTAGCCAATCCAGAGCAGAAAGAAAAAATTGATTTCTTAAGTTACCTGTATCCAAGTCTGAGGGAAAATGAAGGTCGTAAGGAGATACTGATTTTAACGAACACAGATCAATTACAAGGATTAGCAACTCTGATAGCAGAATTGCCAGACTATCATTTTCATATTGCAGCCTTGACTGAGATGTCTCAACAATTAGTAAAGTATGCAGAGAATTCAAACCTTTCTCTCTATCCTAATGCTGGTTTTACTCAGATTCAACAGTTATTTGCTTCTTGCGACATTTACTTGGATATTAATCATGGATCGGAGATCATGGCTGCTGTTCGGACAGCTTTTGAATCGAATCTTTTGATTCTAGCTTTTGATAATACTTGTCACCACCATGAGTTTTTAGTACCTGAGGCTCTTTTTGATCATAGGCAGCCAAGTCAATTAGCAGCATGGCTCAACCAGCGAACGACTTGGGCAGATATCGTCCAAGAACAACGCTCTCAAAAAGGGTATGTTGGTATTCAAGACTACCAGTTGAAATTGAAAGGATGAGGTGATTTCATGGCAAAAGAAAATCCACTTCTGAACGAAGATATTGAAAAACGAATTCAAGATGTTCGCTATGAGAAGGGAGAGAGTGAAAAAAGTCGACGGTCTATGTTTTATATCGTTATTGTCTGCTTAGTCACCCTATCTGTTATTTTATCTTTGTTACGTTATTTAGGTTAACTATTTTTTGTACTAGAGATGAAGGTTCGGCCGTTCATTTGCAGAATGGCTGGGCCTTTTTGGAATGTATTTCTTTTTTAAACTTCATGGTATAATGAGCTAATCAATAGGATTGTGGGAGGTTGTATGAAACGAATTGCTAACTTGGGTCAGGGAGGACGCAAGGCCCTGGTGGAAGGGATTATTGTTATCCTACTGGGGATCTTTTTAATAATCTGGGGACAGATGGTACCCAAAGTGGGATACCAGTTATTTTTCTTATATATATTTTTATCTGCCTTATGGACGCTGATTAACCGTTGGACTGGGCGTAAGGATATTCAAGAGAATCTTTGGATTACTTTAGGAAAACTGGTAGTTTCCTTAGTTCTAGGTGAAATAGCTATTTTAGAGGATATGGCGGTGTACTTGTTGGTCTATGCCATTGCCGTCTATCAAATTTTTACAGGTGTCGTTAATTTGGTGACTTGGTGGCTCTATCGTCAAAATGATATTCCCAAACGTTTCCGTTATTTGACAGATGGTTTAATCATGACAGGTTTTGGGGTCTGGAGTTTGTCTCCTTACCATGATGCAAATGAATTTCAACTCCTGCTTTTAGGTTGGTATCTGGTGACTTTTGGTATAACACGGTTACGGGATGGACTTTTCTTTGAAAAGGAAATGAAGCAGAACAATTTAAAACGTCGTGTGCGGGTAACCCTGCCTATTTTTATTACAGCACTAGTTCCAGCTGCAACGCTTAATAAGCTTAATGAATTTTTACAAGAAAATACGGAGGAGACTGCAGCAGAAGTCTATAACCGATCCAAGGAGGAGAAATCCGGTCAAATTGAGGTCTTTATTCATACAGCTCAAACCAACTTCTTTGCGGCAGTGGGGCATGTGGACTTGTGTTATCAAGGGCGCGTGATTTCTTATGGTTCTTATGATCCGTCATCTGAACGATTGTTTGGGATGGTCGGTGATGGAGTTCTTTATAAGTGCGATCGTGAGGCTTATATTGAGTTGTGTAAGCGGGAGAGTCAAAAAACCTTGTTTGGTTATGAGATTGATTTGACCGCAGAGCAAGAAAAAGCTGTTCAAGCTTACCTAGCTGATTTAGATAAGATATTGGTACCGTGGGAACCGGATGCTGCGATGGTGAAAACAGAAGATGGTCAGGAAGATCATACCTATGCTTACAAGATTCGCCATGAAACGAATGGTGACCTTTACAAGTTTACGGAATCGAAGTTTAAAACCTATTTTGTTTTAAGTACCAATTGTGCGCTTTTGGCGGATTCGATTGTTGGTCAGGCTGGGACAGATATTCTTAGTCCCAAAGGATTTATTGCACCTGGAACCTATCAAGAATACCTAGATACTGAATTTGAGAAACCGCATAGCATGGTCGTTGCAAAAAATGTTTATGCATAGCATGGAGGCCTGAAAGAGCCTTTTTGATATTTTCAATAATTTTTCACAGATAGTATTGCCATTATAGACCATCTGGTCTATAATAATTAAAGATAAGGAGACTATATTGAAGAAAGCAGAGAAAACACAGCTGATGCGGGGGAGGATCCTTCAGGGAGCCATTCAAGAAATTGCAAACTCTGGATATCAAGGATTTCGTATCAATCAACTGTGTAAGACGCACAGCATTTCCAAAGGAAGTCTCTATCATCTATTTTCCAACAAGGATCAGTTATATCTAGCCTGTGTCGAGGAAAGCTTCACGAAACTATTTCAGTTTTTAGGAGTAGATTGGGAGTTGATTCCAAGTTTATCAGATTATCTTCAACGTCGTTTGAGGTTCTATCAGGCTTATCCCCATCATTCTCAGGTTTTCTTGGAGGCCTTGCTTTATAAAGGGAGTCAGGTAGAAAAGGATATTCAGAGATTTCGAGATGAGTTTGATCTCTTTAATCAGGCTGTCGCAAGGCGCTTAATTACGGAGTATAAGCTGAAAGATGGCGTGACTGAAGAGCAGGCCTTGGCTTATCTAGATATGATTCAAAAGTTATTTCGCACCTACTATCTGACTCTTCAAGAAGTAGATTCAGAATTGGTGAATAGTCAGACTTACGAAGATCACTTGCAGGAAATTTTAGGATATATGGTTTTTGGAATTGTCGACCAAGAATCATCGCTCAAAGACAATTAGAACTGAAAGTTCCTTTGTAGACATACTATGAATGAACATTCAGATTTAAATAAAAAGATTTAAGAGGATTGTAAGTATGTTAAAACGCAATGCGTGGTTGTTATTGGTTGTTGGTATTTTGAGCCTATTGGCAGGTTTCTGGGTAGTAGCTCATCCAGGAATGGCCTTGGCAGGTATTGGGACAGCGGTTGCGATTTTCTTTTTAATTGATGGGATTAGCAATGTTGTTCAGTACTTCACCAATGAGTATAAGAGTGGTTGGAGCTTGTTCAATGGAGTCATTACTACTTTATTGGCCGTGATGCTTCTGACAGATGGATTTGGTGCACGTACCGCATTTATGACTTATATGATTGCCTTTTGGGTTCTCTTCTCGGGGCTTACTCGCTTCATGTTGAGTTTTGATGTGAAGAAGGTGGATCGCTCCACAGGTTCAACATTGATGTGGACAGGTATTTTGGGGATTATTACAGGAACGCTCATGATGATGACTCCGTTCTTTACGGCTGTTATGATTCCTTATATGGTTGGATTTACCTTTATCTATCAAGGGATTGCATCTATTGTTCTTTATTTCAAAACAAAATAAGAACTGGAGGCTGGGCATAGGCCCAGCCTTTTTCGGAAGAAAGGATTTCTTATGGTAAAAAAAGTTGTAGTCTTACTCTACGGGGGCTTTTTAAGTTCGATGATTGCAGGAATTTCCTATCTCTTCATAATGGCTGAAAAAGCTAGTAGTCATTGGTTATGGCACTCCAGCTTCTCACATTCAACGCTTTATCAAGCAGTCCTTATTTTAGTAGGAAGTCTGATCTTATATATCCTCAAACAAAGTTGGGGTCCCTTGCCCTTTACAAGTCATCAGGTGTTGCATGTACTACAGGAAAAGGGGACATTGAATTATAGTCAAGCTTGGAAAAGCCTTCTTGTGGCTTTGTTGATTCTAAGTCTAGGGGCTGGTGTTGGTCCTGAAGCTCCTTTACTGGGAGCAGTAATTGCTTATTCTGTATGGCAGGCTGATAAAATGCGTTATGTCTATGCGAATTGGGATCAAGGTAGTAGTCGAGAAAGATTCAGTATGCTCTTTCATCCAGGCCAATATGTGAAGTCTTTTGATGAGTCTATGCGTATCTTGAATTTAGGTCAAAAGAAGCTCCTGAGTAGTTTATATGTTCTTAATGGTTTGTTTGTATTTTGGCTCCTAATGCGTTTATCCGATCAGCCTTCTTTTGTGACAAAAATCGGAGAATCTCATTGGGGACTTAAGGAATTATTTTACTTCCTTCCCCTCTTTCTTTCGGGTTTTCTATTTGCCCTTTGCTATCAACAGGTGAGAAAGGGGGTTGGGCGCTTAAAACTTGGGGAGAGAATTTCCCTTCCCATTAAGATTGCTATTGGTGGTTTCTCGATTTTTATCACCTCACAAGTAGCCCCTAATTTATTGTTTTCAGGGCAACATTCGTTACATACCTTATTTGATATGGGGCTAGCAACACCCGCCTTGTTTCTTTGTCTCTTAGCGGTTGGCAAACTGCTTTTATTAGATATCAATCTTTGGGCAGGTTGGACGGGAGGGGATATTTTTCCTCTGACCTTCGCTTCCCTCTTGCAGGGATTTGCAGTGGCAAAACTGTTGGAGTCGCAGCAACTAGATGTGGCATTTGTGGTTCTAGTTGTAGGACTGGCTATTGCACTCCAGCTTATGGAAAATCGAATGTTGGCTGTAATATTTGTTTCCTTATTTTTCCCAGTTACTCTTTGGCCAGTGTCTTTTCTGATCTTTGTGATCTATGAGTTAATGGCGCGTGCCTATCAGAAAAAGAAGCTGGATCAAAACTAACAATTTCCTCGTTTCGCTTGAAGTTTGAATAAACAAAAACAGCTTAGAATCAACGTTTCTAATGGCGTCATTCTAAGCTGTTTTCTATTTGGAAGACCCTTTTTGTTTGGATTAAGTCAATTTCAAGTAATGCCTAAAGAAGTGATAGTCTTTAAGTAAAGACTATCGGATAGGGATTAGAGTTCTTGACTGGCAATACCAATGATGACATCACAGGCTTTTTCCATGGTTTGGAGACTGACGAATTCATAACGACCATGCATGTTCTCACCTCCTGCGAAGATGTTCGGGGTAGGGATACCCATAAAGGAGATTTTGGAGCCGTCGGTTCCACCACGAATCGGTTCAATGATCGGGGTGATATCTAGTGATTTCATCACTTTTTCAGCCAGTTGAACCGGACGCATATCTTTTTCGATAACTTCTTTCATATTGGAGTATTGATCTTTGATGTCAACGATGACGCGCTCTTCCCCCCAACTGCGATTCATACGATCGGCAATTCTCTGGAGCGTTTCTTTACGGTTGGTCAGACCGTGGTTCTCGAAGTCACGAAGGATGTAGTCCGCGTGGGCTTCTTCTTCAGTACCAGAGAGTTTTTGAAGATGGTAGAATCCTTCATACCCCTCGGTATACTCAGGTCTTTCGCCATCTGGGACAACGCTGTGGAAGTCCATGGCTAGTTGGAGAGCGTTAATCATTTGACCTTTCGCTGTACCTGGATGGACATTGCGGCCCTTAAAGGTTACATGAGCAGCGGCGGCACTGAAGGTCTCGTATTGGAGCTCACCGAGTGGACCACCATCGACGGTATAGGCAAAATCAACATTGAAATCAGCAGCATCAAACTTGTCTGCTCCAGTTCCGATTTCTTCATCAGGTCCAAATCCGATTCGAAGTTCGGCGTGTTCAATTTCTGGATGGGCCACGAGATATTCAACTGCGGAGAGAATTTCTGCGATTCCTGCTTTGTCGTCAGCTCCAAGCAGAGTCCGGCCATCTGTTGTGATGAGGGTTTGCCCTAAATAGTTGTGTAGTTGTGGGAATTGGTTTGGATCAAGTTCATACCCACTGTCACTAAGAGGGATTGTTCCTCCTTGGTAATCTTGGATAATTTGAGGACTCACATTTTCGGCGTTAAAGTCAGCTGTATCCATGTGGGAGATAAAGCCAATCTTATATGGAAATTTGTCACTGTTTGCCGGTAAGGTGCCGACAATAAAGCCGTTTTCTAGATAGTGCACATCTACTAGTCCGATATATTCCATGGTTGGTTTAAGGACATTAAGGGCAAAGTCTACTTGACTTTGAGTTGAAGGTGTGCGATCAGCGTATTCATCTGAACGGGTGTTTATTCGAACATAGTCCAGGAAATGGCTGAGGAGTTGTGGGTATTTGGTCATATCTGTACCAACCTTTCTCAATATACCTTTTTATTATAAAACTAGCTTGGGGGAACTGCAAGATATTTCCGTTTTTGATATCAAAAAAAGCAGAATTGAGATATAATGGGAGAAGTATAAACGAAAAAAAGAGGAACACTATGGTACACAAGCTCGAGGGAATTTTAGAAGAACTACGGGAGCATGGCATTCGTGTGACTGAGGCACGGCGTTTGATGTTGGAATATTTGATGAATAGTCATGAGCATCCTAGTGCAGAAAAAATTTATCAAGATTTGATGGAGGTCTACCCGCAGATTAGTTTGGCAACTGTCTATAATAATTTGAATCTCTTTCTTAAGGAAGGATTAGTGACAGAGATTAAGATTAAAAATGATCAAACACGATACTATGATTTTATGGGGCATGAGCACATTAATATTGTGTGTGAAAATTGTGGTAAAATTGCGGATTTTGAAGGGGAAACTTTGCCAGATATGTCGAATCTTGTTGAAGAACAAACCGGCTATCAGTTTACCAAACAAGAGCTTTTGGTTTATGGAATTTGTCCTGAATGTCAGAAGTTGGAGGGGTGATTTTCTTCTATGAGGAAGTTCGTTTTATATTGCCTTAGTCTTTGTGTTCTCGTTAGTCTAAGTGGGTGTGGGAATAAGGATGTCTTTAGCTCAGAATACACCTTTGATTCCGCACAAATTCGTATGCCGAATGGGGATTTGATTGAGGGCGAAGTCGATAAGTGGGCTCATGATAGTGACAATGATAACGTTCGTGTGACTTTTAAAAATGGGAAGTCCTACTATACGAGTTCAAGTAATGTAGTCCTCTACAATAAATAATCGGCTATCTGGAAATGTCGTGATAGAATTCACTTAGCCTCTTGTTTTTGAGTGGGAAGTATAGTAGAATAATGAGGACTGCTAGGCAGTACTTAAAATACCTAAGGAGAATTGAAGATGGTGAAATTAGTTTTTGCTCGTCATGGTGAATCAGAATGGAACAAGGCTAACCTCTTTACAGGTTGGGCTGATGTGGACTTATCAGATAAAGGTACACAACAAGCTATTGATGCTGGTAAATTGATCAAAGAAGCTGGAATCGAATTTGATCAAGCTTACACTTCTGTTTTGAAACGTGCGATCAAAACAACCAATCTTGCTTTGGAAGCAGCTGATCAATTGTGGGTACCAGTTGAAAAATCATGGCGTTTGAATGAACGTCACTATGGTGGTTTGACAGGTAAAAACAAGGCTGAAGCAGCAGAGCAATTTGGTGACGAGCAAGTTCACATTTGGCGTCGTTCTTACGATGTATTGCCTCCAAACATGGATCGTGATGATGAGCATTCAGCTCACTCAGACCGTCGTTATGCACACTTGGATGATACTGTTATTCCAGATGCTGAGAACTTGAAAGTTACTTTGGAACGTGCTCTTCCTTTCTGGGAAGATAAAATCGCTCCAGCTCTTAAAGATGGTAAAAACGTCTTTGTAGGAGCACACGGAAACTCAATCCGTGCTCTTGTAAAACATATCAAACAATTGTCTGATGATGAAATCATGGATGTTGAAATTCCAAACTTCCCACCACTTGTATTCGAATTGGATGACAAATTGAATGTTGTAAAAGAATACTACCTTGGACAAGACTAATCTTTTCTAAGGATACTGCCCTGGCTTTTGCTAGGGCAGTTTTTTTCCTCTAAAAAATGAGATGGAAGCGAGAAGAGATAACCACTTAGGAGTTAATCTGTGGTAAAATGAAGAGAGTTTTTCTAGAAAGTGTTAGGAAGAGAATGAGAAGAAAAGGGCCCATTATTGAGCAACAGACCATCCCTGGAAGACTCTATTTTATTCTTGGTTTGGTTTTCAGTTTATTTGTAATTTTAGGCGTCAGGTTAGCCCATATGCAGGTTTTTAACCAGGCTTTTTATTTGGAGAAAATGGCGACAGCCAGTCAAAAAATTATTAAGGGAAGTTCCGTACGTGGACAAATTTATGATGCACAAGGAAAACCCTTAGTAGAGAACGAAAGCAAGCAGGTGGTATCTTATACCCGTAGCAATCAAGATACAGCTGAGAGTTTGAAAGAAACTGCCAGAAAAATTGATCAATTGGTTGAAGTAAAAAATGAAGATCTTAGTCAACGTCAATTAGCAGATTATTACCTGGCGGATCCTGAGGTTTATAAGGAAGTTGTTGAGAAACTTCCCAAAGATAAAAAGATGGATCGAGATGGAAATCCACTTGCGGAAAAAAATATCTACAGTAACGCTGTTGAGACGGTGACTCTGAAGCAGGAAGATTTAAGTGCTGAGGAGAAAAAAATAGCCTTACTGTTTACTCAGCTGAATGCTATTCCGAGTTTTGGAACGGGAAATCTTCGGACAGAAGATTTAAATCCAGAGCAAGTGGCTCTTGTGGCTTCTAGTAGTCAGGAGATACCAGGAATCTCCATTTCAACCAGCTGGGAACGCAAGGTCTTGGACACAGCTCTCTCTAGTATTGTCGGCAATGTTTCAAGTGAGAAGACGGGTATACCTGCTGAAGAGGTAGAAGAGTATTTGAAGAAGGGGTATTCTCTGAATGATCGGGTAGGAACTTCCTATTTGGAAAAAGAATATGAAGAGGTTTTACAAGGTAAGCGTTCTGAAAAGGAAATCCACTTAGACAAAGATGGAAATCTTGAAAAAGTTGAAACAAAGTCTGATGGTGAGAAGGGGCAAAATATCAAACTGACAGTCGATCTTGAGTTTCAGCAAGGGGTTGAAGATATTTTGAAGAATGCTCTTCAATCTGAAATTAATAAGGGGAGTGCCTTGGAGACTGAGGGAGCCTATGCTGTTGTGCTTAAGCCAGAAGATGGTTCAATCCTAGCCATGGCTGGAGTGAAGCAAGATTTGGAAAGCCATGATTTATCCACTGATGCTTTAGGGACAATTACCAATGTTTTTGTACCAGGGTCCGTTGTAAAACCAGCTACTCTCACAGCTGGGTGGCAAAACAATGTCCTCACAGGAGATGAGGTTTTGGCAGATCAGACAGTTTATGGAATTAATTCTTGGTTTACGGAAGGAAGTGTCCGTGAGATTTCTGCGGTGCAGGCTTTAGAATATTCTTCGAATACCTATATGGTCCAAGTAGCGTTAAGGATTTTAGGAAGTCCACTAGGGACTGCTCTCCTGGATGGTCCCGAGTCTGTAAAACCAGCCATGGAAAAATTAAGAGCAGCTTTTGCTCAATATGGAATGGGAACAAAAACAGAGATTGACCTTCCTAATGAGTCTCTTGGTTACTTACCGGCAGAATTTACGGTAGGGGACTACATGAATAATGCGTTTGGTCAGTTTGATAACTATACACCGATGCAATTGGGGCAATTTGCAGCGACTTTGGCCAGTGGTGGAAATCGGATCCAGCCGCACATTGTTGCAGGTGTTTATGCCAATGATGAAAGTGGTGGTTTAGGTCAGGAGGTTGAGAAGAAGACTGGACGACTGCTTAATCAGGTTGAGATTTCCCAAGAAGATATGTCGATTCTTCAAACAGGGATGAATCAAGTTGTCTACGGAGGATCTGCCTTTACGACCGGTAGAACTGTTGGTGAGGGGGCATCCGTATCTATTGCTGCTAAGACGGGGACAGCGGAGACTTTTGTTAGTCAAGGTAAGGTGCGTGCGGTAAATACCAATGTTGTTGCCTATGCCCCAAGTAGCAATCCAGAGATTGCTATTGCAGTTGTATTTCCACATAATACGGATCTTCAATCCACCGTTAGTCACAGTATCACCAAGGATATTGTAAATTTATATTATTCTAAATAGTAAGGAGGAACTATGCTTTATCCCACACCTATTGCGAAATTAATCGAAAGTTATTCAAAACTCCCAGGGATTGGTAAAAAAACAGCTACACGTCTAGCTTTTCATACTATCAGTATGGAGGATGAAGAAGTAGCAGAATTTGCCAAAAACCTCCTTGCAGCTAAGCGTGAATTGACTTATTGTAGTATCTGTGGTAATCTGACAGATGATGACCCTTGTGTGATTTGCCAAGATGAAACTCGGGATGAAACAAAAATTTTGGTCGTAGAAGACAGTCGGGATGTGACGGCCATGGAGAACATTCAGGAGTATCATGGTCGTTATCATGTTCTAGGAGGGTTGATTTCTCCTATGAATGGAGTCAGTCCAGATGATATCAATTTAAAGTCTTTAATTAATCGTTTAATGGATGGCAAGGTCACAGAAGTTATTGTTGCGACAGATGCTACTGCAGATGGTGAAGCCACATCTATGTATATTTCACGGATTTTAAAACCAGCTGGAATTAAAGTCA
Organism: Streptococcus sp. 10F2; assembly: GCF_054331515.2. NCBI lineage: Bacteria > Bacillati > Bacillota > Bacilli > Lactobacillales > Streptococcaceae > Streptococcus > Streptococcus sp. 10F2. Next base: position 43,781 of record NZ_JBTGGE020000008.1, read on the forward strand.
CACGGTTGGCTCGAGGTTTAGCTGTAGGCAGTGACATTGAATATGCGGATGAAGTGACCCTTCTTCGGGCCATTGAAAACCGGACAGAATTATAGGAGTTAGACATGAAAGAAACATTGATTCTCTTGTATGGAGGTCGTAGTGCAGAACGAGAAGTTTCCGTGCTAACAGCTGAAAGTGTTATGCGGGCTGTAGACTATAATCGTTTCCACGTTAAGACATACTTCATTAGTAGTGAGGGAAAACTTTATAAAACGCAAGAATTCACATCAACACCTATTGAAACAGAAAAATTGATGACGAATGATCAAGTTGGCGATCTAGAGGCCATGAACTTTGGTGCTCTCTATGAGAAAGATGCTGTTATTTTTCCGTTGCTCCATGGTCCAATGGGAGAAGATGGGAGTATTCAAGGTTTCTTTGAAATCCTTGGAATGCCCTATGTGGGAGCAGGTATCTTAACCTCAAGTATGGCAATGGATAAAATTTCCACGAAGCGGATTTTAGAATCTGTGGGGATTACTCAGGTTCCATATACAACCTATATTGAGGGAGAAGATCTGAATAAGGCATTGGATGAAGCAGAGGCTACACTAACGTATCCAGTATTTGTGAAACCGTCCAATATGGGATCGAGTGTGGGGATTTCTCGAGCAGAAGATCGAGCATCTCTAGAGGCAGCTATTCAAGAAGCCCTTCGTTATGATAGTCGGATCCTTGTAGAACAAGGGGTTGATGCACGCGAAATTGAAGTAGCGATTCTAGGAAATCAAGATATCCAAACGACTTTACCAGGAGAAGTTGTAAAGGATGTAGCCTTTTACGATTATCAAGCTAAGTACATTGATAACAAGATCGAGATGGCGATTCCCGCACAGATTCCAGATGATGTTACAGCAACCATGCGGGAAGAGGCACGTAAAGCCTACTATGCCCTAGGAGGAACTGGTCTTTCTCGATGTGATTTCTTCTATACTGAGGATGGAAAAATCTATTTGAATGAGCTGAATACCATGCCCGGTTTTACTCAATGGTCTATGTATCCCCTTCTTTGGAAGAATATGGGACTTGCCTATTCGGACTTAATTTCAACACTGGTGGATTTGGCTATCGATGTTTATAACAAACGCCAATCCCACTTCTTCTAGTTATTGTTAAGAAAGTGGGACAGTGGATTAGTTGTTTTCGGCGTCTAAAAGGCGAATGAAAACAACTAAATGAACCACTGCTTCAAAAAGCATTTCATTAACTGAAATAGGAAGGTTGAGGTTTTTGTCCCCAACCCCTTTTTCATTTTAATGACGAATAAATTAGATAGAGGGAACAGATGCTAACCTTAAAAGAAATTCAGGACGTTTTGAAACCAAAGAACTTGATAGCGATTGAAGAAGATCAATTGATTACCAAGGTAGAGTTTGATAGTCGTTTAGTAGGAAAAGGGGATCTTTTTGTCCCTCTGAAAGGGGCTCGCGATGGCCATGATTTTATTGATATAGCCTTTGATAATGGAGCCTTAGCCACCTTATCTGACAGGGAATTGGATACCCAGCAAGTTTACTTTTGGGTGGATGATGTCTTAGCGGCCTTGCAACATCTTGCTACCTATGTTTTAGAGAAAAGCCAAGTAGATGTACTGGCTGTCACAGGGTCAAATGGTAAAACTACTACTAAAGATATGTTGGCTCACCTGCTGTCAACAACCTTTAAAACCTATAAAACCCAAGGGAATTATAACAATGAAATTGGGTTACCCTATACGATTCTTCATATGCCCGAAGATACAGAGAAACTCGTTTTAGAGATGGGGCAAGATCACCTAGGAGATATTTCGCTTCTGTCTAAGATTGCTAAACCTAAGGCTGCTGCTGTGACGATTGTTGCAGAAGCTCATTTAGAGTTTTTCAAGGATCGGCGGGAGATTGCTCAAGGTAAGATGCAGATTGCAGACGGTATGTCTTCAGGAGCCCTCCTTTTAGTTCCTGGAGATTCGATGTTGGATGAGTTTATTCCAAATAATCTTCAAGTCAAACGATTTGGTCAAGAGGGGGATCTATTTCTAACGGATTTGGAAGAAAGCCGTACTTGGCTTCGCTTCCGTACGAATTTCTTAGCAAATACCTTAGAAGTTCCGTTACCTGGGAAGTATAATGCGATGAACGCACTGGTAGCTGCTTATTTGGCAAAAAACGAAGGTGTATCTGAAGAAGACATTGTTGAAGGATTTAAAAGTTTGAAATTGACAAAAAATCGAACAGAATGGTTGACAGCTCAAAATGGAGCGGCGATTTTATCAGATGTCTACAATGCAAATCCAACAGCTATGCGTTTAATCTTGGAGACCTTCGCTGGTCTAGCGAGGGAAGACGGAGGACGTAAGATTGCAGTTCTAGCGGATATGAAAGAATTGGGACAGGAGTCTCATCAACTTCATTTGTCTATGATTACGAGCCTTAATCCGGAAGATTTAGACAAGGTCTATTTCTACGGTGAAGAAATTGAGGATCTTGCCAAATTAGCTGCAGAGATCTTCCCAATTGGTAGTGTTTTTTATTATCCGACAAAAGATTTTGAGGAGTTGTCACAAGCTATCTGTGAAGAAGTACAGCCTTTGGACCAAATTTTATTAAAAGGCAGTAATTCTATGAATTTAGCTAAGATTGTGGAGGCTTTGGAGGAAGACTAAAGGATGAGGGAACTACTTACTCAGTTATTTTCAACGATTCCGCTAGAACATCCTCCTCATATTAGCTGGTTAGCGCACCTAGCTTTATTATTGAGTCTGCCTCTATTGCTTATTTTGGGAAGTAGAGCCAAAGGTGATAGGATGGTACGAGGATTTTTCTTGGTTTTACTACTTGCCTTGTATGGATTCTTTATTTTTCTAGATTTCTCTTGGCAGACAAGCCTTCCTTTTTATCATTGCCGCCTTGCGATGTTGTTCTTTTTATTTTCAAAAGATGGCTCTAAGTTCAAGCAATACTGGGCTTATTTAGGAATTATCGGTCCGATCGTTGCCTTTATTTACCCTATTTTATACCAGTATCCATTTTTCCACATTACCAACCTCAGTTTTATCCTTCTGCATCAATTACTATTTTATCTATCAGCTGCTTACCTTTATCATCAAGACAATCGTATTCAGCTTTCTAAACGAAGTATTCAAATCTATTCCTTTGGTTTGACTGTGGTAATGGCTATAGTAGCAGCTGGAACGGGTGGAAACTATGGTTTTCTTCTGGAATTACCTATTTTGAATACAAGTTCTTTATGGTTCAATTCTATTTTTATGAGTTTGCTCCTAGCACTTGGTATAAGTGGAGTACAGGGACTTTTTCTTTATTTGAAAGATGGAGACAATCTTGTTGAAGAACGATTGTTTTGAGCTATGGTATAATTGAAAAAATACAAAGGAGAGTTTAAATGGGTATTTTCTCAGGTTTGATGGGCAATGCGAGCCAACAAGATGCACAAAAGGTCAGGGCGGAATTGGATTCGATTCTGCTGACAGAGGAAGAAGTGGAGATGGCTTTTTCGCTTGTTCGGGATTTGATTGTTTTTACAGATTATCGCTTGATTTTAGTGGATAAACAAGGCATGACTGGTAAAAAAGTCTCTTACAAATCAATCCCATATGGATCTATTTCACGCTTTACAGTTGAGACGAGTGGGCATTTTGATTTGGATGCGGAGTTGAAACTATGGATTTCATCTGCAGTTGAACCAGCAGAAGTTTTACAATTTAAGAGTGATGATAGTGTTGTGGCTATTCAGAAAGCCTTGGCTGCAGCAGTTTTGTTGAAATAATGTTGACTAATTCTCAATTTAGTGATTTTCTCCTTCGTTTTCCGGAGGATGTTCAGTTGATTTTAAAGGACATGATTCCTAGTTACCAACAAGGATATATGGATTATGTCTACCAAACGGATAAAGTAGATATTCAAGCGAGAAGGATTAAGAATTTAATTAAGAATTTTCGAATTATGGATTATACTTATGTTATGCCGATGCCTCAGGATTTAGCGCTTGAGATTGCAAGCGATTGGATGTATCCATCTTATCTAGAGATAGATTTACAAGATGTGAGTCGAGAAATTCTATCAGCGGATGCGCGTGAAAATCGTTATTTCGTTGTAATTTGGAATGGAGCCATGATGGGCTATTTCCGACTTTTGCAGACAGAGGCTACGGCGGATTTATTTTTGAGTCTTAAACCGAAGTATCTGGGAAAGGGAAATGGAACCCGTTTTTATCAAGCTATTGAAGTTTTTTTAAAGAAGCAAGGTCGTGTGAAGATTCTCCAAGTGAAAACCACGGAACAAAGGGTTCAGAAATTTTTTGTAGACTGTGGATTCAATGAAGATCTATTGGATACTAGATTTGTCAAAAGGTTGTAGAAGCTTGCAACCTTTTTTGTATAGTTAGAAAAGCTTTGTTGAGTCCCTCTTTTTTTCTTAGTCTTTTAGTGGAACGTGGTATAATCCCGAGTTTATCAGTTTAAAAAAGATAAAGGATAGCAGACCCCTTGCGTACCAAGGGATTCGGCCATCCTTTTCGATTATTTTCTTGTAGTGTATGAATGCTTTGCGTAGTTTTTTAGA